>NZ_JBFRQW010000002.1:0-230177 GCF_041472735.1 Vibrio sp. 10N.261.46.E11 | reverse complement strand
AAGGTCAGCAAGGTCAGCAAAATGATTCTTCGAAAAGCTCGCAGGATCAACAACAAAGCTCTAGTGACAATGGCAAGTCGCAAAGTCAAAGCGGCAACCAAGATCAAAGTGAAAACCAAGCTCAGAATACTGACCAAAGCCAAGCTGATAACCGCTCTGATTCCAAGATGGATGAAGAAAACGACAAGCAAGCTGTGCAACAAAACAAAGCGGCTCAAGCAGGTAGGCCGTCACAAGACAAAGATGACTCTGCATCTCAGACAGCTCAAGCTCAAGAGGCTGCTAAGGAAGACAGTGATAACAACACTCAACAAACTTCAGCACAAGTATCAGGTCAACCTATGTCGAGCGATCCTGATATGCGAAAACTTGAACAAGTAGAAAGCGCCCGAGACCCGAGTCAGCTGCTTAAAGCGCAAATGATTTTACAAGCACGACAAAAAAGTGCTCCTAACAACCAGAACAAAAAGTGGTAACCATGCGATTTCTAAACAAGCCATTTTTATCCGTACTCCTAACATTGTTGTTGGGAGCTTTCTCGTCCTTCTCAGCATTGGCTGCAAACGCTGTGGCGAGTGTTTCACATAACAGTGTCACCAAAGATGAAGTATTCCTACTTAGAGTCGCGACCGATGAAAAGGTCTCTTCTGATGCTTTAGATCTAACGGCGCTCCAACAAGACTTCTATGTCGGTACACCAAGCTTTGGCTCGTCGATGCGAATCGTCAATGGCATCCGCTCGGTGTCAAGTGAATGGAACATCAGCCTTGCTCCGCTGCGTTTAGGCAAGGTTCAGATCCCTAGCTTTGATATTGAAGGGGCGAAAACCAAGCCAATTACCATCAATGTTGCCGTTAATAAAGCTGCACCCACTCAACATGATATGGCTGAGTTCCAGCTTAATCTGAGTAAAGACTCGCTGTACCCGCAAGAAGTCGCTGAACTTGATGTAAAGCTGATAATTAAAGCTGATCCAAGAAGGCTGCAAGATCCCAAGATAGCACCACCGAGCTCGCCGGGCTTAGATGTGGAACCTATTGGTGAATCAAAGCAATTTCAAGATGTCCTCAATGGGCAAGAGGTGACGGTTGTTCAACAGTCTTTCCGCATCTCGTCACAAAAAGCGGGACAATTTAAACTGAACGGGCCGAAGCTGACTGGCGCCGTTGTTTACTCGACCAACAACTCCAGTACAACGCGCTTGTTTCAACTCGACACTCCCGTTGAAACCCTAGATGTAACCGTCAAAGAGGTGCCAAAAGGCTATCAAGGTGAGTGGTTACCAACATCGAACTTCAAGTTGATTCAAAAATGGTCAGATAGTCAAGGTAACGAGCTAACCAATAACAATGGTTTAGAAAGCGACAAGCAAACCATTGAAATGGAAGCGGGTGATTCGTTAACTCGTACCATTACTATGACAGCCAGCAACTTGACCCAACACCAACTGCCAAAACTGAATGTCACCTACCCTAAATCGATACGTGTTTATGAAGAGAAACCGCAATTTGGTACCACACAGTCAGGCGATGCGGTGGTGGTTTATAAACAGGTATTGATCCCGAAAGAAGCTGGAAAGATTTCGCTTCCGGATGTATCTCAAGCTTGGTTCAACACTGATTCACAATCTGAGCAAACCAGTAAAGCGCTTGGACTAGAGTTAGTGGTAAAGGCAAGTGACCGTGCGACATCTAGCACACCACCAGTCACAACACCGCCAACCCAACAAGTAAGCCCGACGGTTGTGACGGTTGATAGCCCGGGGTTCTGGCCTTACCTAACCGCGCTGTTCGCTGCCTTGTGGTTAATCAGTTCTACAGTTGCTTTCTACTTCTGGTCACGCCGCGGCACAACAGTAAAACCAAAGCGCCAAGATGAACATCAATCCGATACAGCCGAAGCGCTGATTACCGCGCTGAAAGCGAAAGATGGGGTGATGACGAGAACCTTGTTTGAGCAATGGAAAACAGAAAACTCAAGCTTGAGTGGTGAAACGTTAGAAGCAATTGAAGCGGAGCTAACCAAGCTCAACCAAAGCCTCTATGCTGAAGCCGGCTCACCAAGTCAGTCATGGGATCCAGCTCTAGCAATCAAAGCGGTTAATAAGCCAAAACGCATCTCGAACAAAGCTCATAAGAGCACGTTAGAAAGGCTTTAATTAACCAGCCATCTAAATAAGCAGAACGCTAGTTGAGCAGAGAATCTAAGTAAACAAAAAAAAACGAAGCCGTGATGACCACCTTGTGAACATCACGGCTTCAGTCGTTTTTGAGACCGGAAAAAATAAAAGTCAAACTAAGTCAGTGGCGTCGCGACCTTTCTTCGCTTCATAGCCGAGCCAATTCTATTTCGCCCTGAATCTTTCGCCTTATACAAAGCCTTATCAGCCTTGCCATACAACAAATCAAAATCGAACTGGCGCTGATCCGAAGTTATCGATGCATAACCCACAGATGCGGTTAAATATTGGCTAGTGCTACTTTTACAATGGAGAATTTTTGCATCTTCAATACTTTGTCGAATCGACTCTGCACGCTGCTTTGTTGTCGTGTGATTGGTGCCGATCATCAACAACATAAACTCTTCACCACCAATACGACAGAAAGTTTCCTTATCGCTATGAACATGAGCATTCAGTATCTTGCCGATGGTTCGCAGAGCAGCATCACCCTCTGTATGACCATAAACACTGTTGTACAAACCAAAATGATCTAAATCGACAAGGATAAGCCCAAATGTAATTTCATGTTGTGTGGCAAAAGCACCTTGATCGTCGCAGTTCAAATCTTCTAAGACCTGCGACAGCATACGACGGTTTCCAAGACGTGTTAGAGGGTCTAATTTAGAAATAATATCCAACTGTTCATTGGCTCTTTCAAGCTCTTGAGTGCGTTTGCTAACCTCTTGTTCAAGCGTTTCATTGAGATTTTTCAGCTCCTCTTGAGCCATGGTTCTTTGCAATACCTCTGCAAGGCTAGAGGCGAAGATACGAATCACTTCACGCAGTTGTGAAGTTAAGGGACTGCGAGTTAACAAGTTATCAGCTGCGATAAACGCAATCGGCTCACCCGTGTTTGTAGTGAGCATAGTCATGGCCGTCCAACCGACTCCGACAATATTGAAGTCGTGATAAATAGGGACTGATTCTTCAAACGCCACTTGATTAGGGCAAGCACGAGCTGCGGCTACGATGTCTCGCTCTACCAGCTCAGAGCGATAATAGGACTCATCGACAATATCGCCTTTTATGTCCGTGCCCCACGTGCCTTGCATGTAACTGCAATTTTTATCGGTAAGGAAAACGGCTAATCGATCAATGCCTAAATGCTGAATAGCAAAACTGACGGCAGACTTACACACAGCACTGACGCTATCGCAGCGAGACAACTCAACCATACTCGAATGCAGCATTCGGATGT
Source organism: Vibrio sp. 10N.261.46.E11 (assembly GCF_041472735.1). Classification (NCBI taxonomy): domain Bacteria; kingdom Pseudomonadati; phylum Pseudomonadota; class Gammaproteobacteria; order Vibrionales; family Vibrionaceae; genus Vibrio; species Vibrio sp. 10N.261.46.E11. The sequence continues at coordinate 226,758 of NZ_JBFRQW010000002.1, read as the reverse complement.
TCAGTTCTTGGCGTTTACGAATGTATATCTGAGACAGCAGAGAACCAAACGATTCAAGCATCTGCTTTTGGTAATTGGTAATTGGCGAGCGGTGAATGTAGTTGTCCATGGCAATCCAACCTACGGGTTTATCCCCTTCACGTAAGATAAGCATGCCATTCCACCCTTGCCCGACCACTTTTCCTTCAGTGTAGAGTGGAGCATGTTCAATAACCACCAAGTTAGTGTGGTTGTCAGACAATGCCTCGATATATTCCGATTCAAGCTGATGCAGGTCATATTGAGTGTGATGTTCGCTGTTGGTTTTTCCTAGTTCATCGGTGCCGTAAGTGCCACTAAAACAGCGCTTTTTCATATCCAATAGCATGAAGATCGCTCGGTCAAAGCCTAGACGGTCGCGCACTGCCTCAACAGAAGCCTTATGCAAAGCATCCAAAGAGTCAGGATTAGAAAGCTCTAACGCGACCTGATGGACTAGTTTCATGTTCTCAACAAATAGCTCTCGCAGCTTAATTTCATCAAGGTACTGCGCTTCACGTGTGTCTCTGTATTTTATCTCTAGCGCAGCGTTCTTTTCCGCACGAATACACTGCCAGCGAGCTGCGGCTAGTTGAAGGACATCCAGCCCTTGGTCAAACGTTTGGTTGATCTGCTGAGCATTGCAATTTTGAACAATTAAATAAGTTCTGCAGGCAGGCGCGTTGTCTAGCATCATGATGAACGACTCACCACCCAGCACCTTCATGTGTTCCCACTTACAAGTATTGATAGACATTGGAAGCACACCATCTGCGGTATCAAACTGGGAAACCCAAGGCCAAAATGTTGAGGGATACTTGTCGAGGGAGGTTAGCTCACCGCAAGAAAACAAGGGTAATGAATCGCCTTCTGGTGTTGGCTCGGCAAATACTCCGATCCCTTTTGGCGCGAGCACCTCAACAAGGTAATCAAAAAGAGATTCTGCCAACAGGCGGTGGTCACGCGTAGCAGATATTTGTTTTGCAAAGGCTTTAACAGGCACAGCTTCCGTCCATTGGCTAATGAGATTGAAGCAAAAATACCGAAGCCTTGATATGCAATCAATGTAACTAAAAATGAGATGTTAAGCGGGTCGCAATTTCACTTTTTACATTATCACAAGCATGAGAAGGACGACAAAAATGGGATTTCCTGCCCAAAATTTCATCGACATTAATACTTTTTTAGCAACATAAAAAAGCCCCACATTAGAGTGGGGCAAAACTTCCATCGCTTATAGTTATAGTGATAATTCTGTCGATCTATTCGATTATCTAACCTGCGTTTCAGTTAGTGGTATTGGCCACGTTATCGATTAAGCAATTAACCAAAGTCACCGTTTACATAACCTTTAGTGCGATCATCTTTTGGTTCGCTGAAGATAACGCTGGTTTCGTTGTGCTCTACAAGCTCTCCCATTAGGAAGAAAGCAGTACGGTCTGAGATACGACGCGCTTGCTGCATTGAGTGCGTTACGATAACGATAGTGAAGTCTTTCTTCAGATCTTCCATCAATTCTTCAATCTTATGCGTCGCGATTGGGTCTAGAGCCGATGTTGGTTCATCCATTAGGATTACATCCGGTTCCATTGCAATGGTACGAGCGATACATAGACGCTGTTGCTGACCACCAGACAAGCCAAATGCGTGTGCTTTCAAACGATCTTTCACTTCATCCCAAAGTGCCGCACTGCGCAGTGAACTTTCTACAACTTCATCAATGTGCTTCTTGTCTTTGATACCTTGAGCACGTAGGCCGTAAGCCACGTTCTCGTAGATGCTCATTGGGAATGGGTTTGGCTTTTGGAATACCATGCCTACGCGGATACGCAGGTCAGCCACATCAATATTGCCGTAGATGTTTGTGCCATCCATATCCAGCTTACCTTTGATAGTAACGCCTTCAATTAGGTCATTCATGCGGTTCAAACAACGTAGTAGCGTTGACTTACCACAACCAGATGGGCCAATCAGTGCCGTAACCTGACGCGTTGGAATTGGCAGGTTGATAGATTTAAGCGCTTGGTTGTCGCCGTAAAACAGATCTAGGTTCTCAATATCAAATTTGTTCATGTTCGTAATCTCTAAATTCTTAAATTCGTGTCTAGCTTGATGCTTTCTTTATCACGGGGGCTCTCTTTATTGTTGAGCCAGCTAATCAGCTTAATAAGTTGCCGTGTTGAAGCGTCTTGCAATCAGTTTTGTAACCATGTTGATCAAGAGAACCAATACGATTAGGACTGTCGCCGTGCCGTAGGCTTGGTTCCACTCATCGATAGTAAATAGCTCTGTCGTCAGCTTATATAGGTGAACCGTTAGTGTACGGCCAGAATCGAATACCGATTCAGGAACACGTGCCACCATACCTGCTGTTAAAAATACAGGTGCAGATTCGCCAATTACACGACCAATACTAAGAATGACCGAAGTTAAGATACCTGGCATTGCGCTTGGTAAGATCAAACGCCAGATAGTGTAGATTTTTGAAGCGCCAAGGCCGTATGAGCCTTCACGGTAAGTTTGTGGTACTGCCATCAATGCTTCTTCTGTAGTACGAATAATGATAGGAAGAATCAAGATACTTAGCGTTAATGCACCCGACAGAATCGAGAAGCCTAGGCCAAGAATCGAAACAAAGAAGGTCATACCGAACAGACCAAAGATAATCGATGGGATACCAGCGAGCGACTCAGTACAGAATCGAATCACTTTCACCAATCGGCTACCTACTTTCGCATATTCTGTTAGGTAGATTGCCGTCATGATGCCCAGTGGCGCTGCGACTGCAATCGATGCAATGACCATGTAGATCGTGGCGATGATCATTGGGAAAATACCACGTTCTTCACCAGTACGAGTGTAGTCATCAGTGATGAAGTTCCAATCTACGTATTGCAGACCGTTCGATAGGATGTACCAAATGATCCAGAATAAGAAACCAACGGTTACAGCTGCTGCCGCCCAGATAAAGCCTTTCAGGATGTTATCTTTGGTTTGACGTGCTTGTTTTAGTTTTACGAGATCCATATTACTCATCCTCGCCTACTTCGCTTTTTCACGGTTAAGATAAAGTAGAGCACCATTTAACATCATGATGAACACTAGAAGTACAACACCTGTTGCGTACAGTGCGTTAGCGTGAACGCCACTGGCGTAAGACATTTCAATAGCAATGTTTGCTGTTAACGTACGAGCCGAGTCCAAAATACCTTCTGGCATTGCTGGCGCGTTACCCATAACCATGATGATTGCCATCGTTTCGCCAAGTGCACGACCGATACCCAGAATCACACCAGTCATAATGCCTGAACGTGCAGCAGGAACGAGTAACTTAAAAATCGTATAGATTTTCGAAGCACCCAGTGCAAGTGAGCCTTCTTTGTACGTACGAGGTACAGCGCGGATCGAAGTTTCAGAAACCGTAATAACGGTAGGAAGAATCATGATACCCAGAACAATGATACCTGCGAAGATAGTGTTACCTGCTGGTACTTGGAAAATGTTCTGAATCATTGGAACGATAATTACTAGACCGAAGAAGCCGTAAACTACCGACGGGATACCCGCTAGAAGCTCAACTGCTGGTCGAATAATATCGGCAAGACGCTTGGGAGCAATCTCAGCAATAAAAATAGCGGTTAATACACCAACTGGTACACCAACAACTACTGCGCCTAGTGTCGAAACAATCGATGCAACAATCATAGTTGCAACACCGAATAGAGCTGGCGGTAACCAATCCACACCCAGAACGATGCCAGAAACACCGGCCTCTTGGAATGCAGGGATACTCTCTGCAACGATAAAGTAAGCGATAACGGCTAGTGATACGATGCCGATTACAGCACTCGATAAGAACAAGCCGTGGAAGATTCTTTCTCTCCAGTCAACGCGCTTTTTGGTGCGCAGACTCGGCTTATTGATTTGAGTCGCTTCAGTATTCATAAGCTTTTCACTATTTGCGATGGTCATATATAAAATCTCAAACTTTGTGGCTCAAAAAGAGCTCGAAATAGACAAAGTTGAAAGAAAAGGCTCAGCCTAAACAGGCTGAGCAATAATTAAAAGTGAGTCAGTTAAGATTAGTTAACTGTGATGTAGCCTTTCTTACCAGCGATAGCTTGAGCTTCTTCTGCAACCATCCAATCTAGGAATTGTTGAGTTTCAGCTGATGGAGCGCCATCTTTGTAAAGAACTAGGAAAGGACGAGCAACTTTGTAAGAACCGTTCTTAACGTTGTCTACAGTCGCAGCAGCGCCGTCGATAGTTAGAGCTTGAACAGATTCATCAACGGTACCTAGAGAGATAAAGCCGATAGCGTATGGGTTGCTTGCTACAGAAACTTTAAGTGCGCCGTTACCGTTTGCAACTTGTGCACGTTGAGAGATAGCTGATACTTTCTTATCGCCAATCTTCTTCTTAAGCTTCATGATGTCTTCGAATGCACCACGTGTACCAGATGCAGTATCACGAGTGATTGCTACGATTGGCTTGTCAGCACCACCAACATCTTTCCAGTTAGTGATATCGCCTTTGTAGATTGAAGTGATTTGCTCAGCAGTTAGAGCAGATACTTCGTTGTTCGGGTTAACAACAACTGCAATACCGTCACGAGCAATAACGAGCTCTTTCAGATCAGCTGATTTTTCTTCTTCTTTAAGGTCACGAGAAGAGATACCAAGGTCAGCGCTTCCATTTTTTGCTGCTTTGATGCCAGCAGAAGAACCTGGTGCTTGAATTTCGATGAACACTGGTTCGCCTTTATTCATGTAGGTTTCTGCAAAAACTTCAACCAGTGGAGAAGCACTGTTAGAGCCAACTACAGAGATAGTTTCTTTAGCTGAAGCTGTATTCACTGTTAGAGCGCCTAGTAGTGCAATTGCACCGATAACTGTCTTTTTCATCACAAATTTCCTTTAGTGGCGTTATTGCCGTTATGTTTTGCTTGAACGAGGCCTACTTTAGAATCCGAATGTGACAGTTGTGTTTCATTAAATTGAAGCCTATATGACAGCTGACAATTATTTTAGTTTTGCTCTCCTGTTATTCAAACCTAGAGAATAGATTTGAATAACTCATAAACGTTAAACATCTATTTCAGTATGCTTAACTCAATTCGGTCAACATTTCACCGCCCTAGACACACCACCCCATAGCCTATAAACCATAGAGAAATAAAGAAAAATGCTCATTTCGCACAATAAACAGCCTTAATTGATCGATTATCTATCGCATATATCTAAATCGAATGCATTACTGATTGAATTATCATTCTCAGTAGTTAGAATCACGGGATAATTATAATAAAAGCAATTGCATCTGCTCATTTACTTATTCATAGAGGGACAATACATGCGCCAACTTCTCAGTGGCTTATCAATTAAAATACAAATTCTTATTCCAGTGCTCTTTTCCGTCGTATTACTTTTGACGGGTGTCATCATCGGTGGTGACAAGCTGGAAAACGCTTTTAAAGATGTATCAACAGCAACCGATCGACTCGTTCTACATAAAGAAGAACTCAGCGAAATCGTCGACAATAGTTACGGCATGCGCATCAAAGCAATCTATAGTTTGTTCAACCCTGATGATGTAAACACGCTCGTTGAAACGCTTAATCAAAAACGCGATCAAAACTCACGCCTACTGAGCTCATTAGACACAGTGCCAGGTATGCAAGATGAAGTCGCAGCAATGAGCAAGGCGATGGACCACTACGTTAACTTTTCACGCAATACCATGCTTCCCCTGTTAAAGGCAAAACACGGTAATTCAGTGTTAACTTCTGACTTTGATACTCGCTACCAAGCCGCAATTGACCAATACCGCCATGCAGGTAACGAAATGGTAAAAGCAATCGACAGTCTTTCTAAAAAGCTAAACTTGCTTGCGACTCAACAAGTCCATACCAATGGTCAGCAACACACTAGCACCCTAAATACTGCGACCGTTGGGCTTTTAGTGATTCTATCTATTGCACTTGTTATTAGCTGGACACTGGCTGGCATCATTGTTAAACCAATCAACAATATTCAGGCAACCATGCGCGAAGTAGCAAAAGGTAACTTGCTAGTAAAAGCCGAAGAACATGGAGACAATGAGATCTCACGTCTTGCGCAAGACGTAAACAAATCCATTGAGCAATTGCGTGACACGGTAAGTTCACTATCTCGAATCAGCATCGAAGTTGCGTCAGCATCGACTGAGCTTGCTGCTGTAATGACACAATCAAGTGCGAACTCAGACCAAGAGAAGCAAGAAGTGGAACAGGTTGCTTCTGCCGTAAATCAACTTGAGAGCACAGCAGCAAACGTCAACGAAAATGCTGTACAAGCCGACTCAGCGTCTAAACAAGCTGACGAAATGGCGACACACAGCATGAGCTTATTTAATGAGAGCAACCAAGCAAACGAGCAAATGGCGATTCAACTTAGCGAAGCTGCAAACGTTGTTGGCACGCTAAAAGAGCACTCAGAGAAGATTGGTAATGTCATTGAGGTTATTCAAAGCATCTCAGAGCAGACTAACCTTCTTGCGCTTAACGCTGCCATTGAAGCCGCTCGTGCAGGTGAAAGCGGACGTGGTTTTGCGGTTGTCGCTGATGAAGTGAGAATGCTGGCAGCACGTACACAAGATTCGACCAAAGAAATCCAAACCATCATTGAAGGCTTGCAGGTTCAATCTGGAAACGCGAATGAGAGTATGAGCAGTTCGCTGTCTATGTTGGAACATAACCAGACGCTTTCGGGTGAGGTAAGCTCTGCACTTTCAGGCATTGCGAACTCAGTAACGGATATCACGGAAATCAACACTCAGGTCGCAGCAGCAGCAGAAGAGCAAAGCCAAGTGACTTCAGACATTAACCGTAATATCTCAAATATCTACAGCTTAGTAAGCCAAAATGTAACAGGCATTACCCAAGCTGCAGCAGCAAGCCACGAGCTATCAAACCTCGCTGAACAACAAAAGCAGCAGTTGGGCTTCTTTAAGGTTTAAGGGGTAAGGGCGAATAAGCTTTAAGGTACAGCTGTAACGGCTTATGGTATAGGCTCTAGGATACAAAATTTAAGCCTTAAACTGTAAGCACTTACTTACCATGTATAGATTGCAGTAACCGACCTTAATTATTAAGCCAACTATTGAGTCATCAGTAGTTGGCTTTTTTAATTGCTGGAGATTACTGACCGTTCTCAGCAGCTCTGATTCTTTCAATCGCTTCTACCCTTCTCAGCTGTTGTGGCTGAAAATGAGTTTCTCTAAGCTGGGCAATCGTTTCTTTTTGTTCAATTTCTGAGAGTGCAGAGTCATTCAAAATGTCATTTCGTTCAATAAAGTAAATTTCTAAAGCTCCATCAAAGGCCGCCCTTTGTTGATCAAGCGCTTCGAGCCTCTGTGTTGCTTCTTCGCCAACCAGTTCGTTTCTCTTCAAATATTTACCTTGTTCGTCTAGACCTTCTGAACTGGATAACTGTGGGAGTAATACCTGATTCTGATGGCTCGTTTGAACGTAATCTGGCTGTTCAGATAAATAAGACTCAAGCCTTTGCTGATATTCTGACTCGTCTAGCCCTTCTTGTTTCAGAAGTAGCTTTTCTAAAGCGATTTCCCTCATTCTGTTGTCATGGGTAAACAAAATACTTATCTCACTCTCACTGAAAAACTGCGTTTGAAGATCGAGGAGAGCTTGATTCAGTGCGCGTAGATCCTCTGCGGATATTGAGGTGGTATCAAATTGGACATCTAATGATATCAGTGCCGACTTGTACTCAAGATATTTAGAGAACAAAGCTTCATCGACCACCGCGGCTTGTGATTGCTCATGGTGTTTTGCCACGTTGTCGCGAATATCTTCGAGGGTTAATTCTGTATTGCCTGACACGAAATATTCCATCATGTCTTTAGCTGACGCACTATCGATTTCGGTATCTTGTTGAGAGGCGACTTTCAATAAAGAAGCGCTTTGTCTATCGTCGTGATGTGGCTTTAAGTCTTCCTTTATTTGATATAAAAAAACCGCCGCTGTACTCATCAGGGCTATCGTGGTTATCGACAAAATGGCGGTCTTTTTCATTGTGCTTTCCTTGCTCTCTTTAGGAATGACTATGTGGCCTATAAACCGGCTAACTTCAATCGATTGGCGTGCTGACGATATAAGGTCACCGGGTCTGTTTCAAAAAGATGGTGGATACCCAATAGTCCATTGATCTCGTCTAGGTGATTCATTTTGTAATCATCACCAATCACTTTGCCCAAATGCGCGCTACATGCTCCAACTAACCCATCATTAGGTTCATTGAAGGCTAAGCCAAGGATTGTCATCGCTCCGTCAGTAGGATCAAGAAGATTGGTGAAAGTGGAAGACCCTGTCCATGAATAGTAATAAACGCCGTTTTTTGCTTGCCATTCACCATCACCACACTCAGACGTCGGAACGCCTTCAGGGTAAAACTGATTAAAGGCAAGAGAGCCTTTTGTAGTCAGCGCTTCAAGAGACGCAAGTCCATCTTGATCAAGGTCAGTTCCACCAGATAACAGGTTGATAAGCGCCGTTAATCCACCCGCTAATTTCACCGCGATACCTTCTGTGACAGAGCCTTCAGATACGTTCCCGCGAACAAGGTCTGCCACTTTAGAACCTTTATGAACACCACCAATACTCGTCACCGAAGCAACAAGATCAGGTCGAACCGATGCGACATAGCGCGCAGTAGGACCACCGTGACTATGACCAACAAGATTCACTTTACTTGCGCCTGTCGCGGCTAACAGCGTCTCGACTTGAGCGAGTAACTGTTCACCACGAACTTCGGAACTGTTGGTAGCAGAAACCTGAGCAACGTATACGCTCGCACCATCTTTAGATAGAGACTCCGGTACGCCATAGAAGTAATCCACTCCTGCTAATGTATCGAAACCAAACAAACCGTGTACCAGCATAATAGGGTATTTCGTTGCAGTGTATCCGCTGGTTTCTAATGCTGATGCGCTTGTTCCGGCATAGACGCCAAAACTGGATAGGCAGGCTATCGTCCAAATTAATATCTTTTTCAATGCTCTTTCCTTAAACAGATTAGACCTCTGATGAGCAAGGAAACCGTAGATGATGATTTTATAAAACAAAAAGTAACAACTTGATATTTGTGATATTGAACTTGAATTAAACAATTGTGATGAACATAGAAAATGCAACGTCGCTTGATATTACCAACGGGTAAGCTACTGATTAAATTATAATTTACCTCCCACCCTTCTGATAACGTTTTACTTGAGCATTCAATAGACACATCATCCCGTACCGATCAATGACGACGTGTTTGCCTGCGATAGTTCGTTAAAATCAAATGTTAGATATTAGCCATTGCACTTCGAAGCCGTTGTTTTTCAATCAAAAAGAGGTTGAAACTTTGACACTGATGCCAGTTATAAGCCGCGAACAAACTGAATGTATTGACGAGAGTTATTGGTTTTAGATATAGGTCATACCAGTTATTAGCAATTCAGTTATTAAAACAATCACAAGCAACAACGTTTTGTTTGGCTCACTAAATATAAAAGAGAATACAGTGATGAAAAATACGGCTTTTATACTCGCGTTAACCCTGCCTTTTGGCGCTTATGCAGCTGAAGATTCAATACCGACACCTGAACCCATTACATCCGCACAAGTACTTAGTACACAAGGTTCAGAGACCTATTCTTATGTTCGATGCTGGTATCGAACCGATGCCTCACATGACTCTCCAGCTTCCGACTGGAAATGGGCAAAAAAGGAAAATGGTGATTACTACTCGATCAATGGATACTGGTGGTCTTCTGTATCCTTCAAGAACATGTTCTACAGCGACGCTCCTCAATCTGAAATCAAGCAGCGTTGTGAACAGACGCTCGACATCCAACATGACGCCGCAGACATCACTTACTTTGCAGCAGACAATCGCTTCTCTTATAACCACTCGATTTGGACAAATGACAACGTTGTCCAAGCGAACACCATCAACCGTATCGTCACCTTCGGTGATAGTCTTTCTGACACCGGTAACCTATTTAACGGTTCTCAATGGGTTTTCCCGAACGCTAACTCATGGTTTTTAGGGCACTTTTCAAACGGTTTAGTCTGGACAGAGTATTTAGCCAAGGCGAAAGATGTGCCTCTTTATAACTGGGCAGTAGGTGGGGCTGCTGGCACCAATCAATACGTCGCATTAACCGGAGTATATGACCAAGTCACCTCTTACTTAACCTATATGAAAGTCGCCAAAAACTACCGCCCTGAAAACTCGTTGTTTACTTTAGAGTTTGGCCTCAATGACTTTATGAACTACAACCGAGAAGTGGCCGATGTAAAGGCCGATTTCAGCAGCGCTTTGATACGCTTAACGGAATCTGGTGCAAACAATATCCTGCTGTTCACCTTGCCCGATGCAACCAAAGCACCTCAATTCAAATACTCAACTGAACAAGAGATCATTAAAGTTCGTGGCAAGATTTTAGAGTTCAATCAATTCATCAAGACGCAGGCCAAGTATTACCAAAGCATGGGTAAAAACGTGGTGTTGTTCGATGCAAGCGCGTTGTTCGCCAGCATTACCGATAATCCAGAGCAACATGGCTTTCGAAACGCGAGTGATGCCTGCCTAAATATCAATAGAAGCTCAGCAGCCGACTACCTAAAAAGTCACAGCTTAACCAATGATTGCGCAGCGTACGGATCAGACAGTTATGTCTTCTGGGGGGTGACACACCCAACCACCGCCACTCACAAATACATCGCCGACCATATCTTGGCGTACTCGTTCTCAACGTTCAATTTCTAGCTAACAAGCTCCTAAGTATCATCAGATACCGCCTGTAAGTGCCGAAAGCTAAGGCTTACGCAAAGTGCAGATACAAAAAAACCGCCATCCTCGGCGGTTTTTGTTTGCATCAGCCTTTCAAGGCTAAGCTTTTAGCTTACACGAGTTGATTACTCGTCGTCAGTTTTTGGCGCAACTTTCTTCTTAGGGATAAATACGGTATCACCCACTGCCACATTCTTGTGGAAGCTCTTATCGCGCTTAACCGGTTTTTTCGGAGTTTTCTTAGCTTGAGTATTGGTTTTCTTCTTCGCAGGCCCGCCTTTAGCAAAAGCAGGTTTACGCGGCTTAATGCCTTTGAATTTACCTTTCAAGCCTTCAAGTACTGAGAAAGTAAGATCTTGTTGAAGGTAAAGCTCAACACGCTTGAAGCTGTCCCAGTCTTTTGGACCCACCAAAGAAATCGCATCACCTTTGTTACCCGCACGACCGGTACGACCAACACGGTGCACGTACTCTTCTGTATGTTTAGGCATGTCAAAGTTAATAACGTGGCTTACGTTTGGAATATCAATACCACGGGAGGCAACGTCTGTTGTTACCAAAATCTTGTAAACCGCACGCTCGAACTGGCTCATAATTGCATTACGTTGCGTTTGGTTTAGGTTACCGCTCAATGCCACCGCTTTAAGCTTCTTCTCGTTTAGCTTCTCGGTTAGGCGATCAGTATCAGCACGAGTTGCCGTGAAGATCATCACCTGACGGTATTCCGCTTCTTCGATAACACGATCCAGAATTGCTTCTTTATGATCGAGATGGTCACACAGGTAAAACTTCTGAGTGATATCAAGGTGCTGTTCGTTAGAAACACCCACTGAGATGCGTTTAGGTGAGTCTAGCATTTCATTTGCAATGTCGTTCACTTCCGCGTGATCGAGCGTCGCAGAGAACATCAACGTTTGACGGCGACGGTGTTTAGCTGCATTCGCGATACGACGCAATTCAGGTGCGAAACCTAAATCAAGCATACGGTCAGCTTCATCAAGGATTAGCGTTTCAACACCATCTAGGAACAATGAACGATGTTCTAAGTGGTCAGCAAGACGGCCTGGGGTTGCAACAATAAAACGAGGGTACTTACGCAGAGCTTTAACTTGGTCGTTAAAGTTTTCACCTCCCAAAATAAGTGTCGCTTCGTAAGACAGACCACCAAGCATGCTACGCAGCTCGCCGTAAACTTGCTTTGCTAGCTCACGAGTAGGAGCCAAAATTACACCACGAGGATCTTTAGCAGAAAACGCTTTTGTTTTTAATGCTTTATGTATCATCGGCAACACAAACGCCAATGTTTTTCCTGATCCCGTTTTTGATGAAGCCAATAGATCCTTACCAGCAATAGCAACAGGGATCGCTTTTGATTGGATCTCTGTCGCCTTCTTGAAGTCGTAATGTTTTAAGTTCTTCAGTAAGCGGTTATCTAAGCCTAAATCTTTAAAGTGCAAAGGACTCTCCAGTCATGATGGTATTGAATAAAATTAATTTAACGTGACATGATACCGCGAAAGTACTTTATAAGGATAGAGATCACAGAAAATTTATCCCTTTATCTCTCGTTTGCTAGAACATTGTATGCATTGCTCGCAAAGAAATAACTCTCCAAAACACATCAAAACCGGCTCTCACCCCTCCATCTCATAAACGAGACATAACGTGACGCTCAGCTAATTACCTCAAAAATTTAGTAATTTCTCTAGTTATTGTTTTTGCAGTTAAAAAATTAGTCGCTACAATCATTAATGAAGCGACTATATGATAAAGAATGTATAGCGCATCTTTTGATGATAAATAAGCAAGGAGTTCTTATGAATAAGACGTTAATCGCAGCTGCAGCCTCAGTTTTCATTTTAGCTGGTTGTTCTTCTGAGCCAGAAGAAGCTGCAATGTCACAAATGGATCAATTGACTAACCAAGTTGCTGAGCTAACCAGTGAAGTTGAAGCACTTAAGGGTGACAAAGCTGCAGCTGAAATGAAAGCTCAAGAAGCTACTGCAGCCGCTATGGCAGCAAAAGAAGAAGCGGATCGTGCTAACGACCGTATCGACAACATCGCAGAGTCTTACACTAAATAGTTTGAGAGCTCAGTGCGATTAAGCTGTAGATTAAATCAGTCGCAAAATGCAGTAAATAGACAGCACCACCTCTTAACGGATGTGGTGCTTTTTTTGGGCGTTACTAATTCGAATAGAAGGCATTAATTCGAGTAGAAGGTATCAATTCAAGTAGACAAAGGTAAAACCGCCCCTTGTTACAGAAGAGGCAATCAAATTAGAACTCAATCACAGGTGGGGCTATCTCAACAGGCACACCATTTTGAGCAAATATCACCGCTTTCGCTTTTGAATTTGGTAGATCTGCATCTTCAAGCCACCATTTTAATTCAACGGGGATTTGCAATAATTTCTTAGAGCCGTCGCTTCGCGTCAATGGTTCGTGAGCTTCAACAAACACGCTTCTATCTGGTTCTAAAGACACTTTAATCGGCTCATCGATTATTGTGACTTGTTCACCTCGGCTCACCTGTCCAAAAAGCCACTCAATATCTTTAGGTTCCATACGGATACAGCCAGAGCTGACTCGCAAGCCTATCCCAAAGTCTTTATTGGTGCCATGTATCAGATAGTCACCTGCACCATAAGCAAGTCGCAATGCGTACTCGCCCAGAGGGTTTTCCGGCCCAGCAGGAACCACTCTTGGTAGCTCAATCCCTTTCTCTAAATACTCTTTACGAATTGAGTTTGGAGGCGTCCAAGTCGGGTTGGGTCTTTTTTGGCTTATCTTAGTGATCATCTCTGGGGTATCTCGCCCCACTCGGCCAATGCCAACAGGAAATACATGCACCTGATTTTTATCAGGTTCAAAGTAGTACAACCTCAATTCAGCAAGATTAATCACAATACCTTTTCTCGGCGTATCCGGCAAAATCAAACGGCTAGGAATGCTTAATACATAGCCTTCAGCAGGAAGAAAAGGATCGACCCCTTTGTTTGCCGCCATTAAAGAGAGAAAGCCAATATCGTATTGCTTAGCAATGATGGCCAACGTTTCACCAGCAGCCACTTCGTGTTGTTGTATTCTGCCGACGATGCGGCTTTCAGCCGGAGGCAGTACAAAAGTCGCCGCAGACACACACGACGAAGCCATTGCTACCACGAGCATGGTGACCCTCACTAGAGGTAAAGCTACCTTACGTATCTGTGTTCTCATTGAGTGCAAAGGCGTCGAGTTAGCGCGATACGACATACAATTCCTTGGTTTGTCTTTTTATCAAAGTTTAGATTATCGCTGATCAAACGTCGCGACAACGTATTGTTGTCTCTAAATCAATATGCAACAGGCTTGTTTTTGCTAATTTTACTGTCGGTACCGTGCAATTAGCCGATACAAAATCGATTGCCTCTAAACTTCCAACATATTTAGTTATCAATTACAATAATACTTTAAAGGTAGAGCATTTTTGTGACAAGCATCTCACGGACCCTCGTTTTAACTCGCTAATATTGCCTCAACAAAACGAATTCAATTCAACAGAATCGGTAATTAATAAAACCCTGTTCCTATAATTGCCGTTGAAACTTTGGAGAACGACCATGGCTACACCTCATATTAATGCTCAAGCTGGTGATTTCGCAGAAACTGTACTTATGCCAGGCGACCCGCTTCGCGCAAAATACATTGCTGAAACATTCCTTGATGACGTGAAGCAAGTTTGTGACGTTCGCAACATGTTTGGCTACACAGGCACTTACAAAGGTAAGAAAGTTTCTGTAATGGGCCACGGTATGGGTATCCCATCATGCTGCATCTACGTACATGAGCTAATTGCTGAGTACGGCGTAAAAAACGTTATTCGTGTAGGTAGCTGTGGTGCGGTACGTGATGACGTTAAACTAATGGACGTTGTTATCGGTATGGGCGCATCGACTGACTCAAAAGTAAACCGTATTCGTTTCAACAACCATGACTTCGCGGCAATAGCTGATTTCGGCCTTCTAGAAGAAGCTGTAAACCAAGCTCGTGCACAAGAAGTTCCAGTTAAAGTTGGTAACGTATTCTCTGCTGACCTTTTCTACACTCCAGAGGCTGACCTTTTCGAAAAAATGGAAAAGCTAGGCATCCTTGGCGTTGATATGGAGGCTGCTGGTATTTACGGTGTTGCTGCGGATCTTGGTGCTAAAGCCCTAACTATCCTAACGGTATCAGACCACATCATCCGTGGTGAGAAACTAAGCTCTGAAGATCGTCAAAAATCATTCAACGACATGATGAAAGTTGCTCTAGAGACTGCAATCAACATCTAACGATTTGATTAGATACATCGAAAAGCGTTACCCCGCAGCCAAACTCATTTGGCTGCTCAAATAATCCCGAGGGGGAGATCGTGTCTAACGACAAGCTGCCAAAAGATGCATATGGTTTGCAACTCAACTTTTGTAAAACATTGGCGTGTGACAACTTTGGCTTGAGCGATGCAAAACGGTATGTTTTGCAACACGCAAACCCTAAGCGTCCAGCGATGGTTTGTCGTGAATGTGGAGCTTTCCCCCCCTTACTTAACAATCGTGAAGTGTTAAGCGAACTTCATCGCCTAAGACAACTTCACAGCGACGGGCTTCCTGCTTGTCGTAATGATGATTGCGATAACTTTGGCTTATCGGTTCATACCCACAAACATCTTTATCATGCCTTCGGCTACAGTGGCGATAGGCAGCGTTACAGATGTAAAGACTGCCAATCAACCTTCGTTGATAAGTGGTCAGGATCCAACAAAAAACTTCAGTTTCAAGAGAACCTCATGGGCTTATTGTTCATGGGGTATTCAGTACGTGAAATTTGTAGAAAATTAGAGATCAATCCAAAAACTTTCTATGATCATGTTGACCATATCGCCAGTCGCTGTCGTCGCAAGTTGGCGATGATCGATGCTCGTTGGGTCAACCATGCTAAAGATTACGAATTCGCTTCTCACTACCAACGCCTGCAACCGAAAAGCAACAATGGTGTGGTATGGATAGCGACTGGCGAGGCACACTCTGGCTACATCCTTTGCCAACACGTCAATTACTCTCAAAATGAAGAACCATCTGGAAGTGCTGATCACAACCCTTATGATGACGTTGCACGCTTTGTGTCTAAAGAGCACTCTTCAGAAGCGAATCTCGAACTTCCTCAGCCGTCTGACAAACTGAAAGAGCGCATTGAGCAGCAATATCAAGTAATTCTTGCGAGAGGCAATGTAGAGGACCCGATGGGGAACCTTACGACATTCAGTTACCCTTCGAAGGGCGCGCTAATTCGACCGCCTTATACTTCCTATGCTCACTTCCTACACGTGCTTGATATGTGTGATGAGAATAAGCATGTCACGATCTATATGCCACAAGATCCATTACTAAGATCTGCCGCTCTAAGCGTTTGCTTGCCGCGTATTCAGAGTCAAAATGTTGACCTTATGTATGTAGAGGAAGACTCAGGTTGGCAAGATGACCAAAATTTTGAAAAGATCGACATCGTTCATATGAGTTGGTGGCGCGATCGTTGGGCTATCGCGAGTCAAGGTGACAGTCAAAAAGGCATCTGCTACCTAACGGGTAATAATCCAGAACCAAAACAGTGGCTTAATACAGCTTCAATTCAGCAAACAAAGTTCTATCAACAACGTTTTCAGTTGTTATTTGATAGCTTCATCAATGAGCCCAGACGTAAACTCCGCCCTGGAGGCATTCTTCCATTACTCGACATATTTAGATCTTGGCACAATCTGTGCTACCAAGATAAGCAAGGGTTAACGGCAGCACAACGCTTAGGTGTGACAGAGCAGCCATTAACTCTTAGGCAATTGCTTTCATAGAGATTTACCATCTAGACAAGCGCTCTAGAACTCATTGATTTCAAAGCAAAAGCATGAGATAACACCCAAAATTGGAAAAGATACGTGTCCCCTTTATGCTCAGCGAAAGATAATTGATGCTTATCATCAATCATACTCCTATAATGATTGTGTTATCAATATGTTCGATAATTATGGATCTAAGCCTTGGACAAAAATCAGTACCTTCTTGAAACCGAACTAGAACAACTCAAAACTCGCGTTGATTCTGAGCCATTGGTGATCCTAGAGATCGCACAACAATGCCTAGTCAGATCAGAGCAAGTTCTGTTTGAAGATGGCGCTATCCAGTCATTAATGTTAATAGCGAGATGTTATTGGAACCTTATGGATTACCAGAAAGGTTTAAAATACATCAAGGAAGCCTACAAACGCCAAAGCCGATTAGATACCGATCATTTTCTCCCTGAAATTCTCCATTTACACGCACTCCAATTTTGGGGACAAGCCAAGTATTACTCCGCCCAACAGTTCTGGATCAATGCATTAGAACAATCGGCACTGGTTGATGAAGTTGAGATTCAAATTGAATGCCTCATTGGCCTTGGTAACATTTGGCGAATGACTCACGAATATAAACTTGCACGCTCTACCCACCAGCTCGCTGTAAAAGTCGCGAATAACAGCCGCATTGGTTGGCTAGAGGGCAAAGCAAGAATACTCCTCGCATGGGATTACTACCTGCTTAACAACTATGTTGAAATGCTGTCGGTACTCGACGGTGCAGAAGAAGCGTTAAAAGAGCATAAAGATAACACTTGGCACGCTGAAGTATGGGATTTTCGAGGCCTTGCCCTACTTGGCCTTGAACGTTTGGATGATGCAGAACGAGCCACAGCCAAAGCGCACAAGCTAGCAGTAGAGCATAATCTGGTATGGATGAAAGCGCATTCCTACATCAGCCGAGCTAGACTGGAGCTCTTAAGAAAGAGGCCAGAACAGGCCGCCGAGTTGCTCAGGCTGGCAGAAGAGTCAGCAAACGAATTCGATAATGGCGAACTGCTTAGCCAAATCTGTTATCAACAGTCTTTAGTCGCAGAAGAAAATCAAGATTTTGAAGCTGCGTTAGTCGCCTTTAAAAAGTACCGTCAATATTCTATCGGTATGCTGAAAGAACAAACAAATCGTGTCGGTTTAGACAAAGCGCGCAGTTCAAAACGCCAACTTGAGCAGAGAGCTCGTAAGCTAATTAACCGCATTCGAGGTCAACACGAACACGACCCGGAAAAGCACCTCTCTTATGTCGTTTCCGAAACCTTCTGGTGGGAAAAACTGGTACTATTTAAGACGGAGCTTAAACGCTCTAATCACTGCATCATCATGTTCCATCACGTCGATACCGATTACTTAGATGTCTGTACCGAGATAGCGCATACCTTGTGTAATCAGAACGACTTCATTGCAAGGCTAAGTTCAGAACGTGTGGCTCTGATGCTTTCCGAAAAAGGCGAAGCTGCAGACCAGATCTTTCAAACTCTGACCACCATGCTAGATATCTATCCATGGCACAGAAAAGGATTAAAGGGTTCGAGACCGACCGTCAGCCTCAACGATATTTTGACGTTCCCGTTCACTCTTGAACAACTAGAAGAAGACGATGCTGAGGTAACAGAATGATGGAAACCCTATTAAGCAAGATTACAGATGCAGGTCTAGATCCTTCATCGGTATCGGGTGAAGAGGCGATCATATTCTGGAATCATATTCGCCAACACGTTTCGACGACACAAACAGAACAAGCACACTGTTACATCATCAGCTCTGAGTACCGCGCCGAGTTACAACAAAATCAAACCAGTATTGAAGAGTTGAAACTCGCACTCGACCTACTCCACCTTCCTACAGATATAGAAGATATTCTTACTGTAAAGACCAGCTTAAGTAACCGCTTGGTTGAAATTGGTGATTACACGTCGGCACTGAATGAATTCGTTAGCTCATCGACAATCGCCGTTGAGCACGGACATATCGATGAATATGTCATGGCTATCTTGGGTATGGGGAACCTGTGTGACGCTTACGGAGATCATAGCAGAGCTCTTCGCTACTACCAAAAAATCAATAGCATAGATCACGCGATAAGCAGTCGATCACTTCGTCTTAAATTCAAGCTTTATATGGTAGCAAGTCTACTACTGCTTAACCGAATAACGGCGGCCAGCGATTTACTGAACGAATGCGAAGAACTGAGCATTTTAGTGAGTGATAAGCTACTCACAGCTCAGATACTGTTGTATCAAGCAAAAGTGCTCCGTGCTAAGAAAAAGCACCATGAAGCGCTACGTTGTCTGTCAAAAATTCAATACCCAGCCAACAGTACTCAAGCAAGTTGGCTCGCGACCATGACTCGTCTAGAGTTGGCACATAGCCTGAGTGCGACCGGAAAGCAAGACTATGCAAGTATGATCTTGTCGATCACCCACAAACGTGTGAAGCCCGGCTCGTCACCAGTGCTTGCGAAGCGCTTCTATGATTCTCTAAGTGATGTGTGTATGAATCAAGGACGTTTTCAAGAAGCGCTGAGCTACGAGAAAAAAGGCTACCGAATCGAAACGGATCTGATGAAGCAGATCCCGATCAGCGAACTTGGTGCAAGCCAACTGCGCCGTCTATCTCGGTTTGAATTACAACTTAAACTCATTCTCTCCGAACAAGAGAACAAAGAGCTTAAAGAGACAACAGAGCAACATAAAAATACAGTTGCTCAGCTACAACAAGATGTTTTCACCGATCCACTGACTGGGTTACACAACCGTCGCTGGTTAGATGTGAAACTGAAAGATCTACTGCTACACGAAACGCCTTTCGCATTAATGGTTATCGATATCGACCACTTTAAGTCAATCAATGATGAACTGAGCCACTTAGTGGGTGATAAAGCGATCGTCAGCGTTTCTCAAGAACTGCGTTCATACTTTAAGTTTAGAGGCGCGTCATGTGTCAGGTTTGGCGGAGAAGAATTTCTCGTCATCCTTGAGAATACTGACCTTGCGAAAGCAGAGATGCACTCTGAAAATTATCGAGAGCGTATCTTCCAATTTGGGTGGCATGAAATACTCGGCGAGCGTGGTTTAACCGTTAGTATCGGTATCACTTTGCATCGCGATGGAGAAAATACTCAGCGTACCTTCTATCGTGCAGACAAAGCCCTATACCGAGCTAAAGCCAACGGCCGCAATCAAGTGTGTACAGAGTAGTAACACGCCTGTCTGTAGGTCTGTAGGTCTGTAGGTCTGTAGCTAAGCCAGCCTCTTATTGATAAAAGAACAAAGAGATTCCACCTAATGCGGCCAGTGTCCCGATGATACTTTGCTTTGACACCTTCTCTCCTCTAATCGCATAAATCACCAAAATAAAGACCGGGCTGGTCGCTATTAATGTTTGAGCAATCGCAGGGTTGGCATTTTTCAACGCCACTTGCTGAAGCCATAGAGCGAGAAACGTCCCGACAAAGATTGCCCCTAATAACCAAAGTTTATCGAGCTTGGTCATTGCCCATAAATCTCTTTTTATCGACGAGTACGGCTTCTTTTCAACGAAAGGGATAATCAGCATTGCGGCAAACACGCCAATCGTCAGGCGAATCAAAGCACCTAACAATGGTGGGATGTCACCCGCCACCAATGCGTAGTGGGAAATCACCACACCCGACGCCTGACAAACACTTGCCATAAGCCCATATCCAATGCCCCCCCACTGTGCTTTGTCATTAGAAATATCATTACCGTTCGCTGATTTCGACGGCTGAAAGACCACAAAGGTCACCGCTAAGGTTGTTATCACAACACCGAGCCAACTTTGCAAAGTGAGTGCCGCGCCAAGAAACATTAATGCCAAAACACCAGAAAGAGGTGGAGCCAGAGATTCCAGCAACAAGGTCTTATTGGCACCAATTCTTTTTAATGCCGCAAAATAGGCGCTATCTCCAATCGCGATTCCAATAACACCTGAAACCGCCAAGATCCAAAAATGGTTAGCACTCAGTTCGAATTCAGGCATCGGTATTAACGGCATGACTAAAAGCATCATACCGGAGGCTACAACCCCCTTAACAATGTTCAATTGCATCGCAGAGAAGCGATGCCCAAACTGCCCGTAAATCCATGTCGCACATGCCCACACCATCGCAGCGCCAATGGCCGCTAATTCACCTATATACATCCGCATTTATCCTTTATTTATTGTAGTTATGGTTATGCGCGTCGTTTAAATCGTAACTGTCACCTTATCCGCAAGAATACCAACAAGAAATCCGAAATGACCTATTCAAGTTCAATTGGATTTTATAAGATCCATCAATGATTTTATTCTCATTATCAGCGGCAACATATTATTTGCAGATTGGTAAATCATTTTGATAACAATTACTTGGATGATAGCGTAGTATATTTGTAACTAACATCTTACATTACAAGGATCTGTTATGTTTTTAGACTACTTTGCACTCGGTCTACTGGTTTTCGTAGCATTAGTTATCTTTTACGGCATCATCGTTATTCACGATATTCCCTATGAAATTGCGAAAGAACGCAATCACCCACATCAAGATGCTATTCATGTCTCAGGTTGGGTTAGCCTATTCACTTTACACACTATTTGGCCGTTCCTCTGGATTTGGGCCACACTATGGCGCAAAGATCGTGGTTGGGGCTTCGCTAAGCTTGAAGAAGAACAACACGATATTCATCACCGAGTCGACACTCTCATCGACCAAGTGAGTGCACTTCAGAATGAAATCGCACAACTAAAGCAAGCGGGCACTGAGCAAAACAGCACAGAGAAACAGACAAATAACGTTCAAGATCAGGAGGCTAAGTAATGGATTTACTGCTGATAATGACCTATGCGGCGCTTTGTATTACGATTTTCAAAGTATTCAAGATCCCGCTAAACAAATGGACTGTCCCCACCGCCGTACTGGGTGGTGTTGTCCTCATCGGTACTTTGATTCTATTGATGAATTACAACCACCCTTTCACACAGATCGGTAACCAAGTTTACTCTACGACACCGATTGTTTCTGGTGTGCGCGGTAAAGTCATCGAGGTTCCGGTTGAAGCAAATAAGCCTCTCAAGCAAGGGGATATCCTTTTCAAAATAGACCCGATTCCTTTTGAAGCTGAAGTTGCTAAGCTGCAAGCCAAAGTAAAAGAAGCGAGTCAAGGTGCCTTAGGTCTAGAGTCGCATGTTGGAGAAGCCGAAGCAGCCAAAATAAAAGCCATTGCAGAAAGAGATAAAGCTCAGCGCGAGTTTTCTCGTTACAAACGTGGTTTTGAGAGTGGTGCATTCACTGAACAACAACTCGATACTCGCAGACAAGCTTATAAGGGTGCAGAAGCTGCAGTGAAAGTAGCCGAAGCAAACCAACAACAGGCTCAGATCGCACTTAACTCTGAGATTGGCGGTGAGAATACAGCGGTTGCAGGCTTACTTGCTGATTTACGTAAAGCGGAATTCAATCTTGACCAAACGGTAGTAAGAGCACCAACCGATGGCTACGTAACTCAACTAGCTCTTCGCCCGGGTGTCATGGCAGTACCACTTCCATTAGCGCCTGTGATGACCTTTGTTCACACTGAGGCTCAATTCTATACGGCAGCCTTTAGACAAAACTCGCTACAACGCCTGCAACCTGGCTACGAAGCTGAGTTTCTATTTAGAGCATTACCAGGGAAAGTGTTTCAAGGACGTATTGCTGAAGTCATCCCAGCCATTGGTGAAAGCCAATTTCAAGCTCGAGGCACACTTCTAGGTACTGACGCACTGCGTACTAGCGGCCGTGTATTTGTTAAGCTGACCATCACTGATGATCTGTCTGAGTACCATTTACCAATGGGTACTGCCGTTGAAGTTGCCGTTTATTCTGACAGCTTCACTCACGTATCTATCATGCGTAAGGTGCTTATTCGTATGAAGAGCTGGCAGAACTATCTATACCTAGATCACTAAGTTACCGTCAGCTAAACCAAAAAATTAGCGATGCTTAGCCCTAAAATAGAACTAACACATTGTTAATATGAATGAAAAAGCCAGACTCGTTCTGGCTTTTTGTTGCTTGATTAACCGCAAAGTCGCGCTTTTTACACAATATTTAAGTGTTCAGATGGAATTTTAGACATCTAGACACTTATCTTCCCTTATGGAAGGGTTCTACTGTATAATACGCGCCTTATTTTTTGTATTTGCCCAAAAAACGTTCTCATTGAGACGCATATCAATAATGGCGAATATTACGCTTTATTTTCAGTATTCGAGGTTATCTATGAACTTTTCAGCTAAAACAGTCGTCGTTATCGCCATTGGCGCGGCACTGTACGGCATTGGTGGTTTACCTATGTTTGGTGTCCCAGTGTTTGCTAACACGACATTGAAACCAGCAATGGCAGTTCTCGCACTGTTTTCTGTTCTGTTCGGCCCAATTGTGGGCTTCTTGGTCGGCTTCATTGGACACTGGGTAACAGACTTATTCGCAGGTTGGGGAGTATGGTTAACTTGGGTATTAGGCTCAGGTATCGTGGGCATGGTTATTGGCCTATTCCCTATGATGACTAAAAACCGTCTTCAACAAGGCGAACTACCAATGAAAGATTTTGCGCTATTTGTCGTGCTTGCTCTAGCAGGTAATGTTGTCGGCTACGGCTGTTCTGCATTCCTAGATACCATTTTATACGCAGAACCATTTACTAAAGTCTTCACTCAACTGTCTATCATCGCAGCGGGTAATACCGTTCTGATCGCTGTTGTTGGCTTCCTGATCTTAAAATCAGTCGCTAAGCGTAACAAACAAAGCCGCAACCTGACCGAGGCATAAACGCTAATGGCTATAGCATTTTCGAACTTCTCTTTTAGATATGAGTCGCTGGATAAACCGACGCTAAAAAATATCAATCTAAGGATAGAGAAAGGAGAGAAAATCGTCATTATTGGACCAAGTGGTAGTGGTAAATCTACGCTAGGTCAGTGTCTCAATGGTCTGATACCTCATGCAATTAAAGGTGAGGTATCTGGTTCTTTAGAGATCAACGGCAAGAATATCTCTGAATTTTCAATGCACGACTATACCGAGCAAGTAGGCACAGTATTACAAGATACTGATAGCCAGTTTGTGGGGTTAAGTATCGGTGAAGATATCGCGTTCGCATTAGAAAACCAGTTGATGTCGAACATTGATATGTATCCGTTAGTTAAGTCGACGGCAAAAATGGTCGACCTAGCGGATATGCTTGATCGCTCTCCTCATGACCTTTCTGGTGGTCAAAAGCAACGCGTATCGTTAGCGGGTATCTTGGTTGATGACGTTGATATCTTACTGTTTGATGAGCCTCTAGCCAGCCTTGACCCTAAGACAGGCAAGGCAACAATTGAGATCATCGACCAACTGCATAAAGAAACCAATAAGACTATCGTGATTATCGAGCATCGCCTCGAGGATGTCCTACATCGCGATATCGACCGCGTGATCTTAATGGAACGTGGTGAAATCGTTGCTGACACAACACCCGATGAAATCTTGGCTTCTGAATTACTTGATACACACGGTATTCGTGAACCGCTTTACTTGTCTGCACTTAAAGCAGCAAAAGCTCCTTTGACTAACGAAGATAAGCTGTCAAACCTCAAAACTTTGGATTACAAAAGGTTCCGTCCTGCAGTTAAAGCTTGGTTTGCTGAGCGCCCGGCACCGGTAGCAGAGAAACAGTACCAGCCTTTGCTCGAAGTTCATGGCTTAACTTATTCTTACGACGGCGAAAAAAATGCACTCGAAGATGTGAGTTTTAAAATTGGTAAGGGTGAGTTTGTCTCGATTTTGGGCAAGAACGGTTCGGGCAAATCCACTATCACCAAACTCATCATGGGTGTGATAGATGCTGATTCAGGTTCTTCCTATCTAAATGGTCAAGACTTATCTGAACTTTCCATCTTTGAAAGAAGTCAGAAAGTCGGTGTGGTCATGCAGAACCCGAACCATATGATCTCGCATCATATGATTTTTGATGAGATTGCTTTTGGTCTTCGTAACCGCGGTATGGCAGAACAGCTGGTCACAGAAAAAGTAGAGAACGTTCTTGAGCTTTGCGGGTTAAGTAAGTTTCGCCACTGGCCCATTGAGGCGCTGAGCTACGGTCAGAAAAAGCGCGTAACGATCGCTTCTATCTTAGTGTTGGAGCCTGAACTCCTCATCTTAGATGAGCCTACAGCAGGCCAAGACTACCGTAACTACACATCGATGCTGGCGTTCATTCAAAAACTCAACCGCGAGCTAGGCATCACCGTTGTGATTATCTCACACGACATGCACCTCGTTCTCGAGTACACCACACGTTCAATCGTGATTGCAGACAGCAAGTTGATTGCCAATGCCGCGATGACAGAAGTATTCAGTCAGCCATCGCTGTTAGAACGCGCAAATCTTTGTACCACTAGCATTTATGAACTCGCGACCATGATGAAAATCGACGACACCAATGCATTTATGCAGTACTTCATCGACTACGAGAGAAGCACTCAATGAATGCATCAAAAGTAAAATTCGGCATCAATTACATTGATACTAAATCACCGTTACACGCACTGAACGGCATCACTAAATTTGTACTTTTTCTCGCTTGGGTCACTGTGGTTTTAACTACGTTCGACCTAAGATTGATTGCGTTACTTATTGCGACTGGTTTATTCCTGCTAAAGCTTACCAATGTACCTGTGCGCGTTTATAAGCCTTTGTTATTGGGAACGGTGAGTGTATTAAGCCTAAATGCTTTATTCATGTTTCTGCTTGCTCCACAGCAAGGTACAGAGCTCATCGGTAGCGAGACTCTATTGCTGACACTGCCGGGGAACTACTCGTTGAGCCAAGAGACTCTGTTTTACTTAGTCACTGTCACGCTCAAATACATGAGCATGTTCCCGATAGCCCTAATTTTCGTCTTTTCCACGCACCCGACCGAGTTTGCAGCAAGCCTCAACCGTATCGGCGTTCCATACAAAATCGCCTATGCGGTCAGCTTAACACTGCGTTATTTACCTGAAGTTAAAAAAGACTTCATCAATATCATGCACGCGCAACAAGCTCGTGGCGTAGAGCTATCGAAGAAAGCTCCTTTACTCACTCGTATCAAAAACGTTGCTAAGGTTCTAGGCCCGCTCATTTTCTCTAGCTTGGACCGTGCAGACGAGATTTCAAACGCAATGACGTTACGAGGCTTTGGCAGACATAAGTCACGGACTTGGTATAGCTATGCGCCTTTGAAACGTATCGATTATGTTTGGCTAATGGTTATCACCTTTATCGTTGTGTTAGCGATCGTAAAACGTGTTTTAGAACCGCAGTTATTCTGGTATCCATTTTAGATTGTTTCATTGAAATCGACGCTTAAATTAGGTGCCGCTTAATGTTCGACTTAACGACATTCAGCCGTCTTAGAATGAAAATCGAAACAAAAAGAAGGGAGCCTCAGGGCTCCCTTTGTCGTCTTTGTGATCACTTACTTACTGCGATTGTTATTAGTTTAATTTGTAAAACACCGTTGATAGTGGTGGCAAACGCAGCTCAATCGACGTGTCCAAACCTTCGCTTGCTATTGATTCAACCTGAGCAAGCTGCTTCACTTCAAAACCACTGCCTGCGTAATCAGCCGAGTCAGTATTCAGCAATAGCGAGTACTGTCCTTGGACTGGAACACCTAGACGGAAACGCTCATGAGGAACGGGCGTAAAGTTAGAAACAACCAATACTCGTTCACCCGACTCACTAATACGTTCATGAGCTAAGATACTTGCTTCAGCAGAATCTTGTAGACGCCATTCAAAACCTTTCGGGTCGAAATCAAGATCGTGCATTGCTGCCTCAGAACGGTATAGATTGTTCAAATCTTTCGTTAAGCGTTGGACACCTTGATGGCGTTCATATTCCAACAAGAACCACTGCAGTTGATCATCATGGTTCCATTCAGCCGTTTGACCGAATTCAGCGCCCATGAAGTTCAGCTTTTTACCCGGTTGTGCATACATGTAACCCATGTAAGCGCGTAGGTTAGCCGTTTGCTGCCACTCATCACCCGGCATCTTGTTGTGGATAGAGCCTTTACCGTAAACCACCTCATCGTGAGACAAAGACAATACGTAGTTTTCGCTATGAGCATAAACCAACGGGAAGGTAATCGTATCGTGGTGATATTTACGGTTGATTGGATCTTCTTGAATGTAAGACAAGCTATCGTGCATCCAACCCATGTTCCACTTAAAACCGAAGCCTAAACCGCCCATAAAGGTTGGTGCTGAAACACCCGGGAAAGCCGTCGATTCTTCAGCAATTGTCATCGCGTTAGGGAAGTGTTTATAAACTTCTTCGTTCATCCACTTAAGGGTCGCGATAGCGTCGTAGTTTTCATTACCGCCGTCAACATTCGGAATCCATTGATCATGGCTACGCGAGTAATCGAGGTACAACATCGAAGCAACCGCATCAACACGAATGCCATCGATATGGAATTGTTCGAACCAGTACAATGCATTTGCTACTAAGAAGCGACGAACATGCTCTTTACCTAAGTCGTAAATGTACGAGTTCCAATCTTGGTGCCAACCACGGCGTGGATCTGGATCATGGAACAAAGGCGTTCCATCAAAGTTAGCTAAGCCGTGATCATCACTTGGGAAATGAGCAGGAACCCAATCGAGAACAACACCCAAACCAGCTTGGTGACATTGGTCGACGAAGAATTTGAAATCATCTGGAGAACCAAAACGACTTGTTGGTGCGAACAAGCCTATTGGCTGGTAGCCCCAAGAACCGTAAAACGGATGCTCTGAAACCGGCATCAACTCTACGTGTGTGTAACCCAGATCCGTTAGATATGGGATTAGCTCTGCCGCTAGCTCACGGTAGTTTAGGAATTCACCTTCAGCATTGCGCTTCCAAGAGCCGGCATGCAATTCATAGAATGAAAGGGCTTCTTTGCGCTTTTGCGTTACCGGGCGATTCTGCCATTGAGAATCTTGCCACTGGTAGCGAGCGTGATCGTAAGTCACAGATGAAAAAGATGGGTACTGCTCAGAGTAGAAACCCCATGGGTCAGCTTTATGCGGTAAGCCTTCACCATTTGGCCCTTTTAATTCAAACTTGTATTGAGCGCCTTCTTCCAGTTCAGGAATGAATAGGCCCCACATACCGTAATCTAGACGCTGCATTGGGTGGCGACGACCATCCCAAGCGTTGAAGTTACCCACCAAGCTAGCCGCTGTTGCATGCGGTGCGTACACCAAGAAACGCGTGCCTGAAATCGTCTGTCCATCACGCTCTAGCGTAATAAACTGAGCCCCCATGTGATGATACATATCTTTCGGTGTATGAAGGTCCTCATAACTCGCGTACAGATCATGGTATTGGTATGGATCATCGATGATCTGCTCTACACCATTCCAATCAACCGCAAGTTTGTAGTGAGTAAAACGTAAGTCTCTTTCTTGCTTAAGAATGAAACCACTTTCACCCTCTCGCGCTAACTTAATACGAGGTTCCTTTCCAACAATCAACTCGACTTTATCTGCCCCAGGAATCCATACTCGTAATGAACCTTGTTCAGAAGGTAAGTATGGCCCTAAAAACGCAAATGGGTCTGTGAAGCAAGCCTGTGATAGTTGGGTATATATTTGTTTTTGCTTTGAAATCGAACTTAGTTCCAAAACGCTTCTCCCTAACCAAACATCCAAAAAACATAATACAAAAATGCCCGCTATTAGTGCGGGCAATATAACGACGGTTTATTCTACCAGATGAGCATTCGATATTGAGTGACCGAGGTTGTAGTTTCGTACGGCGTAAGCAAAAAACCATCTCTTTTCAAGCCACTCAATTCCATTACTTACCTGCTTTTTCTCGAATGTCAGTTAGCTTAGAGGCGATACGATTTACGCCTTCATGAGCGAAGATTTCGTCCAAGTTCATTGATAGTTTACGACGCCAGTTAGGGTACTCATCGACCGTACCAGGGATGTTTACTGGCTTATCCATTTCCAGCCAATCTTCCAATTGAACACTTAGCAATGTTGAGCCACCAGCCGCAACGTGTAGTTGAAGTGCTTCCGCAAGGTAAGAATCCATTGGTACTTGGCTTGCATCGCGCCCCACACCTTCAGGTAGGAAGCCGTGCCATGCCACTGAGTCTAAGATACCTTGCTTACATTCCAAGCGGTTATCGAACAAGGTCTCTAGCTGTTGTGCGTCTGGGTATAACCCTATCTCTTGACCCATTTTCAAGTCATCACAGTGCCAGAAGCCGCGAAGCGTTGGCATGTCGTGAGTACACAGTGCCGCCATCGATTGTGACGCGTAGTGCTTCGGAGAAATAAAACCACCGTCATTTTCTGATGTTTCGAAGAAGAATACTTTGTAAGAATGCACGCCAGCATCAGCAAGGATGTCTACGATCTCATCTGGCACTGTCCCTAAGTCTTCACCGATAACGCTACATTGGTAACGGTGAGATTCAAGTGCCAGAATCGACAGCATGTCTTGTACTGGGTAGTAGATGTACGCGCCTTTCGTTGCGTTTTCACCTTTTGGAATCCACCATAAGCGCAGCAGACCTAAAACATGGTCAATACGCAATGCACCACAGTGCTTCATGTTGGCACGAAGCAATTTGATGTAAGCGTCGTAGCTTGTTTCTTGAAGTACTTCTGGGTTAAGTGGCGGTAAGCCCCAGTTTTGGCCTAGAGGACCAAGAATATCCGGTGGAGCACCAATGCTCGCATCCATCACTAAGTTGCCTTCATCAGCCCATGTCTCGCTGCCAGAATCTGCAACGCCTACCGCTAAGTCACGGTACAGGCCAACCGCCATGCCTTTCTCTTCAGCCAGAGACTGTGCATCGTTGATTTGGCAATCAGCTAACCATTGCAGGTACATGTATAGATGCACTTGATCTAGGTTATCTTTGATGTATTTCTGTGTTGCTGGGCTTTCAAATGTACGGAATTTCTCTGGGAATACAGGCCAGCCCCACATACCTGAATCTTCAGCGTGTAGTTCACCATGTAGAGCATCAAACGCCGCTTGATGCATCAGGCTTTCACCGCCCTCTTCAACGAACGCTAAGAACGCTTGTGCGCGGTCGCTGTTTTTGTCTAGATGACGAGTCTTAAATTCTGCGAATAACAGAGGTAAGATGCTCATCTTCAGCTCAGACACTTCAGTGTAATTCACCCAGTGCGCTTCACGAGCTTTCTGTAGGCGCTGCTGGAACTCGGCGCTGCCTACCGTTTGTTGCGCTTCCGCGCTTAATGCGAACTCAGGAACTGAACTCACATCAATGTATAAGACGTTCAACCAACGACGTGAAGACGGGCTGTATGGGCTCGCACCTTCCGGGTTCGCAGGGAACAGTGAGTGAATGGGGTTTAGACCAACAAAGTCACCACCGCGAGACGCGATATCCGAAACAAGCTGTTTTAGGTCACCGAAATCACCAATACCCCAGTTGTGCTGAGTTCTTAGCGTGTACAGTTGAACACTTGGTCCCCAAAGCTTTTTGCCTTGCTCAATAGGTGACTGCTTGAAGCACGCTTTTGGCGTAATAATCAACGTCATCTCGTAAGGTTTCTTACGGCGCTTACGACTCACAATGAGCTTGTGATAACCCCATGCCAAATCACTTGGCAATGCAAACACTAAAGGGCCACCCTCGGCACGCTCGTCACGAACGACTTGAGATTGAAGATAGCCTTCAAGTACCTCTCCTTGCTCGGTTTCTAAGCGCCAGCTGAACTCACTTTCACGAGCACTCACACCCAGATTGAGTGTCACTTCTACTGGCTCACCGTCACGCAAGACAAGAACCGGGTCTAATACATCTTTTCTGTGCTTTCTTTCTGCAGATTTAAGCAGTGCATCATCGCTGCTTGTATCGTAGCCCAATGAAGCCAATAGAGACGTAATCGTCTCTTCTGATACTTGTGCTTCATAGCCCCACGCACTAACGTAACTATCGGCAATATTTGCCATTTCTGCGACTTGTTTTAATACGGTCTGTTCTTTCATCGCTCTCTCCGAAAACGTTCTGACGCTTTCAATTTTTGTAGGGTTGTCTATTTAATTTTTACTAATCAATTAGCTTGTGACAATCAGTTTGTAAGCATTGCTATCTGAATAAGCCGTCTATTTGCTCACAAGCTAATTGAGCCAAGGCAGAAACTGCCTTGGCTACTTTGCAACTATTAACGGTTAACCGCTTCAAGTTTCCAAATGTTGTTCACGTAGTCGCGAATTGAGCGGTCTGATGTGAACTTACCAACCAATGCCGTGTTAAGAATCGCTTTCTTAGCCCAACCAGCTTGGTCTTTGTATTGTGTGCCCATGTCTTCGTGTGCTTTCACATAAGATGCGAAGTCAGCAAGACATAGGTAAGGGTCACCACCGTCTAGTAGGCTATCAAACGTTGCACGTAGAAGACCGGGTTGACCTGGAGTGAACTCATCGCCAGTCAGTAGATCTAGAGATGCTTTCAATAGTGGGTCTGCATTGTAGTAATCGTATGGGTTGTAACCCTGAGCTTTCAGTGCAACAACACCGTCAACTTCTAGGCCGAAGATGTAGATGTTTTCATCACCAACTTCTTCACGAATCTCAACGTTTGCACCATCCATCGTACCGATAGTTAGAGCGCCGTTTAGAGCCATCTTCATGTTACCCGTACCTGAAGCTTCTTTACCAGCCAGTGAGATTTGCTGAGAAACGTCTGCCGCAGGGATGATGATTTCAGCCATGCTTACACGGTAGTCAGGGATGAATACCACTTTCAGCTTGTTACCGATGCGAGGATCGTTGTTGATCTTCTCTGCAATCTTGTTAACCGCGAAGATAATCTCTTTCGCTAGGTGGTAACCCGGTGCTGCTTTCGCTGCGAAGAAACATACGCGTGGCTCACACTCGAAACCAGGTTCGTTAAGAATACGGTGGTACAGAGACAGAATGTGTAGCAAATCTAGATGCTGACGCTTGTATTCGTGCAGACGCTTAATTTGAACGTCGAAGATAGCGTTAGTATCTAGCTCGATACCCATGTTCTCTTGAACCCAATCCGCAAGACGCTGTTTGTTTTCTTTCTTAACAGCCATAAATTCTTTTTGGAATTTCGCATCTGTTGCAAACTTAGCGATGCCTTCTAGCTGCTCAAGTTTTGCTGGCCACTCAGAGCCAATCTTACCTGTGATTAGATTAGATAGACCTGGGTTACAGAACTTCAACCAACGACGTGGCGTGATGCCGTTCGTTACGTTAGTCAGTTTACCTGGGAAGATTTCGTTGAACTCTGGGAACAAGTCTTTCTTAACAAGTTGAGAGTGAAGTGCAGCTACACCATTTACTTTGTAAGAACCAATCACACATAGGTTTGCCATGCGAACCATGCGGTGGAAACCTTCTTGGATGATAGAAAGCTTCGCTTGTTTCTCACCGTCACCAGGCCACATCTTGCGAACTTCTTGCATGAAGCGGTGGTTGATTTCAAAAATGATTTCCATGTGACGTGGAAGAAGACGGTTGATCAGCGATTCAGACCAAGTCTCTAGCGCTTCTGGAAGTAGTGTGTGGTTCGTGTAAGCGAACGTATGTGCACTGATTTCCCATGCTTGATCCCAAGATAGACCTTTCTCGTCGATTAGGATGCGCATTAGCTCAGGAATCGCAATCGTTGGGTGCGTATCGTTCAGCTGAATCGTTTCTTGCTTAGGCAGATCTTCTAGAGAGAAACCTGCGGCTTCGTGGCGGCGTAGAATATCGCGAACTGACGCTGCTGAGTGGAAGTACTGCTGCATTAAACGCAGTGTCTTACCTTTCTCGTGGTTGTCGTTCGGGTAAAGTACTTTAGTGATGTTACCTGCATCGATTAGCGCGTGTTGCGCTTCGAAGTAATCACCGTTGTTAAAGCTTGCTAGTGAGAATGGTGCGATTGCCTGACATTCCCAAAGACGCAATGGGTAAACCGTGTTTGACTCGTAACCTACGATAGGTAGATCCCAAGGCATTGCTTTTACTTCCATACCTGGAACCCAAGTACGAACTTCTTTACCGTCGATGAATTCAACTTCTACATGACCGTAAAAACCAATGTGTTGTGCTAGCTCTGGACGAGCTACTTCCCATGGGTAACCTTCAACACCACGCCATGCGTCTGGTGCTTCTTGTTGACGACCATCTTGGAAAGACTGTTTGAATAGGCCGTATTCGTAGTGAAGACCGTAGCCTACTGTTGGGTACTCTTGAGCTGCACAAGAATCCATGAAACAAGCAGCAAGACGACCGAGACCACCATTACCTAGCGATGGATCGCGTTCTTCTTCTAGAAGGTCAGTTAGGTTTTGGCCTAGCTCTTCCATTGCATGAGTAATCTGTTCGTACAGACCCATGCTGATCAGGTTGTTACCTGTTAGACGACCAATCAAAAACTCTAATGAAAGGTAGTTAACGCTCTTCGCGTTTTTGATTTTTTCATCATTTTCAGTTTCTAGCAGATCAAATGTTGTCAATTCTGCTAGCGCACGCCCCATTGCTAGGTACCATGCGCGGCTATCTGCGTTTTCAATCGTTGTTGCGTAAGTTGCAGATAAATGCTTTTTAACGCTTTCTTGGAACGACACTTTATCGAAAGTTTTTTGCTGAGTTGGTTTCATTTCAGAAATCTCGCTTTTAATAGTTCTAATTCATCTGTGACATATCGTGCATGGTCACCATTAACTAAACATCCTCCCGTTAATACGACTAACTAGGAGTAGATGAGAGGGCGTAGGGGGCGTACCGATGTAAGGTTAGTGATCTGACTCTCATGTTCTAACTTCGAACAAAAAGTTGGAGTGACTAAGATCACAAGCTCCCGTTCGATAACTTAACTTCAATTGATGTGAGTTTTATTTAACCGGAATAAACTGATTAGCAAATCTGAGTTTGAGATCACGAAATTATTTCCCACATATCATCTTTTGCATAAATTTCAGTGTAAGACCGAACAAAGTCACATTCACAAACCACCACACAACGTGAGCAAAGTCTCAAATTAAGGGCGTAGAAAGCCAAAAACATGCAAGACCGCAAGGTTTCTGAGGAGAATCATAGTCGGTGCCATTTTTCTTCACGTAACATAAGCACAGACTTAAGTAATTAGGCAGATGTGATTGGGCAACTCTTTTACGGTTTTAGAATCCCCAGAACATAGGCCACGGAATAGGTGAAAAACTTCGACATGTGGATCCCTTCGAAACTGACTCGTCCCGGCCGCTTACACAATGCAATCCTACGACCTAGGGTTCTCGATCTGCTCCAAAACGCAGATTGCTATAAGCTTGTATTGTTCCGTTCTCCTGCGGGCTATGGCAAGACCACCATGGCTGCACAGTGGCTGTTAGATAAGCCGAATGTGGGTTGGTACAGCATCGATGATAGTGACAACGATGCCTTCCGTTTTATCAACTACCTACTCCAATCACTCAATAAAGCGACTCAAAATTCCTGTCCCAATGCCCAAAAACTGGCAGAGAAACGACAGTTTTCATCGCTGCATTCTTTATTGAGCGAAGTATTCGCCGAGATGTCGGCCTATCATCATGAATGTTTTCTTGTTTTAGACGACTACCATTTAGTCAACAATGATGACATTCAAGAAGCAATGCGCTTTTTCCTCAAACACATGCCCGACAATCTCACGCTAGTTGTAACCAGTCGTGGTACACCACCCCTAGGTACGGCAAACCTTCGCGTTCGAGACTTAATGATCGAATTAGGTAATGACTCGCTGGCTTTTGATACCGAAGAGACCACACGCTTTTTTAATCAGCGTGTTGCCGATGGTATTGATGACACAACGGCAGACAGTATTTGTACCTATGTAGAGGGTTGGCCTTCTGCACTTCAACTTATTGCGCTGCAAGCTCAACATCAAAAGCGTACGCTTGCACAGTCTGCGGAGTCTTTCTCCCACTTAAATCAAGCCCACCTGTGGGACTATTTGGTTGAAGAGGTTTTCGACCTGTTAGACCAAGAAACTCGACAGTTCTTGATGCAGTGTTCAGTGCTTGATCACTTCAACGACGAACTGGTTTGTGCGCTAACGCAGCGTGAAGACGCACTGGGTATGATCGAATCATTAAATCGATTCGGTTTATTCATCTATCCGCTTGAAGGCGAAAAGAACTGGTATCGTTTCCATAACCTGTTTGGTGAGTTTTTGGCACATGAGCGTCAAGCTCGAATTCCTCAACAAGAAGCAGAGTTGCACCGAAGTGCCGCGAAGGCGTGGATTAAACAAGACACACCACACCAAGCACTACGCCATGCACAGCGCGCTGAAGACCCAGAACTGATCATTCAAATACTGACTGATCACGGTTGGCCGATGTTCAACCAAGGTGAGCTTTCCTCTTTAGAGATGGCGATCAAGCAACTGACTACGGATCAACTCTATAGCGACCCTAAACTGTCTATGCTACGAGCTTGGCTAGCACAAAGTCAGCACCGCTACGAACAAGTAGGAACATTATTGGAAGAGGCTGAAACTCAATATCAAGCTCGAAATATTGAACTCGATACTCAGCAGCAAGGGCAATACAACGCGCTACGCGCGCAAGTTGCGATCAACAGCAATGAACCTGAAAAAGCCTTAGAATTGGCAGAGCTTTCGCTAAGTCAGCTGAACACCACCGTTTATCGTAGTCGTATTGTTGCGACCTCTGTTGTTGGTGAAGTCAATCACGTAATGGGCAACTTAAGCCGTGCACTGCCAATGATGCAGCAAACAGAAAAACTTGCACGCCAGTACCAAGTTTACCACCAAGCGCTTTGGGCAATTCTACAGCAGAGCGAGATTTTAATTGCACAGGGTTACGTTCAAGCGGCATTCGAGCTGCAAGACAGTGCGTTCAAATTGATCGAAGAACACCAACTAAAATACGTGCCTCTGCATGAATTCTTACTGCGTGTTAGAGCGCAAATATTCTGGTGTTGGAACCGACTAGATGAAGCGGAAGAGTGCTGTTACAAAGGCTTGGATATCCTTGGTCACCATTCGCCAAGTAAGCACCTGCACAGCTACTCAATGCTGGCTCGTATTTCACTGAGCCGCGGTGAAATTGATAAAGCATCTAAGTTTATTGACCAAATTCAACACCTATTGCGTCAATCAACTTACCACGTGGATTGGACAGCGAACGCTTCCCTTTCTTTGATTCTTTTTTGGCAAGTAAAAGGCAATAAAGAGGCGATACGTGATTGGTTAAATGTGGCTGTTCGACCTGAATCGGCAAGCAACCACTTCTGCCAGCTTCAGTGGCGAAACATCGTAAGATCTCACATCATTCTTGAGCAATATGAAGAAGCGGAAGAAGCGTTGGCGTTCTTGAAGAGTGAAGCACAACGTTCACACCTGATCACGGATACCAACAGAAACTTGATCGTCGAGGCCGTATTACGCACGCAAATCAACGATGAAGACAGCGCACGCGTGCTACTTGAAGAAGCGCTTCATATGACTAACCAAACCGGTATGGTCGGCAACTTCTTAGTAGACGGCGGGACTATCGGACATATCTTGGATAAGCTGAGCAATAAGCCTGGATTGGGCGATTTAGAACGTCATCGTGCTCAGCAGATCATGAAAGATATCTCAACCACCCAACGTAGCCGTTCGGTTCACTTTGACGAAGATTTTGTCGAGAATCTGGTTAATCACCCGAATATCCCTGAGCTTGTGCGTACCAGCCCACTCACCCAGCGTGAATGGCAAGTACTTGGCTTGATCTACTCCGGGTTCAGTAACGAGCAGATAGCTCAAGAACTCGATGTAGCAGGTACCACCATCAAGACTCACATCCGTAACCTTTACCAAAAGCTAAATATTGGTAACCGTAAAGAAGCGATAAGCACAGCAGAGAACTTACTGCAGTTGATGGGGTACTAAACGATTCGAGATTGATTCGAGATTGATTCGAGAAAAGCTTAAGCTAGTTACCTATGGTGACTGGCTTTTTTTTCGTTTGGAGCATGGGGTTAATAGCAGATAGCAGATCATAAAGAGCCAAACGACAGACAAAAAAATAGCCAACCGCAATAATCGCGATTGGCTCTATATATTTGTGAACAAATCATAAGTTCACTAACAACGTCAGTTGGCTAGGTGACCCTCGGCTTAAGAAGGGTCAATGTATATAATGCAGTTAGCGTGCCAACTTTAATCTAGCCATTTTATAAGCCCTGCATCGCATAAAAACCTCTAATTCATGATGCGAATTGCAAAGTGCATTTGCATAATGCAACCAAGATGCAATATCGATAGAAAACAGGTTTCACTGCAGCCGATAATAATAAGACACCAAGCAGTTGTATTTTAAATGCAAGGCAGATGTTCACATCAACGTATTACCTTACAATTAAAGAGGTAATAAAAGCACCTCGCCAAAGGCATATTCATACTTTTTTGACACTAAAGTTTGTATACTGCACAAAATCACTCTCAACTCTATGAAGCAATGAACTACTTAAGTACTTTTTTCAAAGGCATGGCAATGGGCGCAGCCGACGTTGTCCCTGGCGTGTCGGGCGGAACCATCGCATTCATCACTGGTATCTACGATACGCTACTAGAAAGCATTCGAAGAATTAACCCTAGCGTACTTGGACTATGGAAGCGTGAAGGTTTCAAAGCCGCGTTTAGCCACATCAACGGTTTTTTCCTAATTTCACTGTTCGCTGGCGTATTCACGAGCATTGCGACATTTGCAAAACTGATTTCTTGGTTATTAGTCACCCACCCAGTTCCACTATGGTCTTTCTTCTTTGGCCTTATCTTGGTGTCGGTTTTCCATATTCTTAAACAAGTAGAAAAGCGCGATATGATTCGATTCGTATTTTTGCTGCTTGGTGTTGCCTTCGCTTACAGCATTACCGTGCTTAAGCCGCTGCAAATGGAACCTACCAGTATCAATATTCTCATTGCAGGTGCGATTGCAATCTGTGCGATGATTTTGCCAGGTATCTCAGGGAGCTTCATTCTGCTATTAATTGGTATGTACGGCCCGGTACTTGGTGCCGTTAAAGAATTTCAGGTTGATGTACTTGCCCTATTCCTTGGTGGCTGTGTGATTGGTCTACTGACTTTCTCACACGTACTCTCTTGGCTACTGCGCTCATTCCGCGATTTCACATTAGTATTCTTGACTGGTTTGATGATCGGCACACTGCCGAAGATTTGGCCGTGGAAAGAAACGATCAGCTGGCGTACAAACTCTAAAGGCGAGCAAGTTCCTCTGATTCAAGAAAACTTGTCACCGTTTGATTTTGAAGCCGTCACTTCTCAACCTTCACAGCTAGTAATGGCAATTGTGATGATGCTTGTAGCGATTGCTCTGGTCCTTGGGTTAGAGAAATTTGCAGAGCGCAACGCTGACTAATCATTCAGCCAACTTCTGGAAAGCGTTTAGAACGGATAATGCTTAGAAAGACTAAGCTCACGCCCCTATGACACAGACAAAAGCGAAGCCAATGGCTTCGCTTTTTTAGTTCTACCATACGCACAAAATTACTTTTTGATACAAGCACATATTGAGGAATATGATAACATCGCCGCTCTTATAAAATTAGATGAGAACACGACATGCACTCTGCATTAAAGGTTGCTGCTCTTGGGATCGCTCTCGTGGCAGGCTTTTATGGGCCGCAAGCAATTCAGCAATTTGAATCAGCGATGGGGCGAGCCTCTGCTGAGGTTAACTTAGATGATTACTGCATGCTTTCCACCACATCGTGTGAGCAAAATACAGTTACGATGACACTTGATCGCGAGACGGCTCAACCTCTGGCTTCCACCAAAATCAAAGTAGTGTGGGAAGGCGCAGCCTCTGACACATTAATGCTGTCTCTTACAGGTTTAGAGATGGAAATGGGCTCGGCACGTTTTCAATTAAAAAACATTGGCAATAATACCTATGAAGGTGATGTAATTTTACCTGTATGTACTTTAGACAAGATGACATGGATCGGTGAGCTCACTGATGGTGTCGATACTGTAAATCCGGCAATAAGGATGGCAAGATGAGTAGAAATTGGTCGTTAGCATTGGTTGTCGCTTTTGTCCTTGGCTTTGGCGTTAAAAGTTACTTTGATGGGCAAAACGAAGCTCAAAAACAACACGCGGCAAAACAACAATTCTCCGCAACAACCCTTTTCGGCAAAGATAACCAGCCAACGAAAATCTTTGACCAAACCGATGACAGAGTTCGTCTCGTTTACTTTGGTTTCACACGTTGCCCAGATGTGTGCCCTACTTCTCTAGCAATGTTAGCCGGAGCACTTAACCAGATTTCTGATGAAGCAAAAGCCAAGATTCGCCCTATGTTTGTTTCTCTCGATCCAGAACGTGATGCCGCTGAAGCCTCATACGAATACGCACAATACTTCCACCCAATGATGGAAGGATTGAGTGGCCCGTTAGATGTGACAACAACGCTTGCACACAACTACGGTGTTATTTTTAGAAAGACCAAGCTTGAAGGTTCAGAGTTGGAATACACCCTAGACCACAGCTCATATTTCTATTTTTTAAAACCCGATGGCACGCTGATTACCAAAGTGCCGCATACGTTAACGCCAGCGCCAATTGTTGAAGCTATTAACACATTAACGCGCTAACGTACCAAGTCATCAGCGACGAGAAACAACGTGTACAAAAATAAAGAACTTAACGAATAAAGTTCGAACAAAAAGTCAGGTCCCAGACCAAAACAAAAAATTAAGGACAACAACATGAAGTTAAAAGCACTTGCTCTAGCAGGCTTATTGCTCACTCCTCTTGCTCAAGCGAATAACGACATTATGGTTCATGACGCGTACGCGCGCGCAACCCCGCCTTCAGCAGTGAACAGCGCGGTATTCACGACTCTGATGAACCATAGCGATAAAGATCGCGCTATTGTTTCTGCAACAACACCAGCAGCAGGCAAGGTTGAACTTCATGATGTTATCGTTGATGGCGACGTAATGAAGATGCGTCAAGTTCAAGCGATCACCATCCCTGCAAATGGTAAAGCTGTACTTAAACCAGGTAGCTTACACATCATGTTGTTTGACTTAAAAAGCAGCCTAAAAGAAGGTGAACAAATCAAAATGACACTGACCTTCGCAAACGGTGAAACACAGACCTTTGATGCGCCAGTGAAGAAAGTAATGAGCGGCATGAAAAAGATGAATCACGATCATCATTAATCAGATTCACAATCGATGAAATAATTTAAGCCACGATGACTTCTCGCCATCGTGGCTTTTTGCTAAACTGAGTTCGCTTTTTATTCAAAGCCTGACAACATTAATAACCAAGGAGAATAGAAGATGATTGTAATGAAGACACTAAAACTGGCAGTAAAAGTAACGCGTTAACTTGTTTGGTTAATCCAACTTAAATACCGATCGACCAACTTATCGTCACTCTTTGACGACCGCACACTTTTACCCGGTTTACTATTGATCGTAAGTGATCAATTCCTGCATGCCTGTAAAGCATGACTCAATCCGGGGTCCTATCTATTTGAATTCGACCCAAGCTCAAACATTTTTGACGTCTCGACGCTTTTTAATCTCAGCAAGTCTTTTTGGTCTCATTAGCTCTTTGAGCTCATCAACAAATTGAGATCTCACAAGACGTTAATGCTCTCATGAGAAAAGAAAGCTCGCTCGTCTGGGTAAATAAACATGAATTCACAAACTGCATTTTCTCATCCAATGTCACTTCAACAACTTGGATGGCAACCTGTATTCCAACAACAACTGACACTCGAAGACTATGACCAATCCGTCATTGCTCGTATTACCGCGCACCATCGCAGCGGCTATACACTAGCGTCAGAACAAGGCGAAATCGTTCTCCCTATCCATCAAAACCAACCCGCAATGACGGTTGGAGACTGGGTGATATTAAATGCTGAACTGCAATTCGGCCGCTTATTAGACCGTCAGTCGCTCTTCAGCCGTAAAGCGGCAGGTAGCCGTGTCGCCGAACAATATATCTCAGCTAACATCGACACGGTTTTTATCGTGGTTTCGTTAAATAACGACTTTAATCTAAGCCGTATTGAACGCTACCTAGCACTCGCCAATGAAGCACAGGTTGAAGCCGTTATCGTACTCACCAAGAAAGATTTGTGTGATGACTACGAAGACAAAGTACAACAAGTGCAAAGTTTAGATTCTATGCTGATGATCGAAGCGGTAAACAGCCTTGACCAAGACTCAACTCAAGTTTTGTCGCCTTGGTGTAAAACGGGCAAGACTGTGGCTTTAATGGGTTCATCCGGTGTGGGTAAATCTACGCTAGTAAACTCATTGCTCGGTGAAACTCAACAAGCCACGGGTGGCATTCGTGAAGACGACAGTAAAGGCCGTCATACAACCACATCACGATCGCTCCACTTGCTAACATCGGGTGGTTTACTGCTCGATACTCCAGGAATGCGAGAGCTACAACTTGCTGACTGCGCAGAAGGCGTGAGTGAAACCTTTTCTGATGTCGAAGAGTTAGCCATGCATTGCCGTTTCTCTGATTGTCATCATGAATCAGAGCCGGGGTGCAAGATACGCAAAGCCATTGAGGAGGGTGATTTGTCTGAAAGACGATTTACTAACTATCAAAAGTTATTGAGAGAGCAAGCCAGAAATGGCGCCTCATTGGCAGAGCAACGCGCGAACAGTAAACAGCTTTCCAAGATGTACAAAACCGTACAATCAGAAAGCCGAAACATAAAAAAGGCGACCGACTAAACCAATCAGGTTAATCACAATACGCTTTATTTAAACGACTAAGCCCCACCGTGTTAAACACGTGGGGCTTTTTGTTTCAATTTGGTAGCAAAGCGACTATTTATGCACACAATGTTCTTACCTATGAGCATTTACATTTCCAAATTTACAGTATATTAGGTCTAATAAATGTAGTTCCACAGATTTATAGCTCAATCAAAATACAATTATTTAACATTTAGCTCTAAAAACACCACGTAGCGCAAACAATCACCCTAAAAGTAAACTATTCCTAGACACCCTCTAAGATCCCGCTAATATGACCGCCCATTCCACTAGTGTATAGTTGGATTTGGTACAACTTTATAAAAGATACATCACTATAATAATTTAACAATTGCAGGTATTTTATGCAAAATCACAACATGCTCGCCCGCATCGCTCGTGGGAATCTTGTCCTACAGATCCTTGCTGGTATTGTTTTCGGTGTCGTTCTCGCCATGGTTTCTCCTTCAGCAGCTCAAGATGCAGGCCTATTAGGTAGCCTGTTTGTTGGTGCTCTGAAAGCTGTTGCCCCAATTTTAGTATTCATTCTTGTTGCAGCTTCTATCGCAAACCAAAAGAAAGGTCAGCATACCCATATGCGTCCAATCATTGTGCTTTACCTGATTGGTACGTTCTCTGCTGCACTGACTGCTGTAGTACTGAGCTTCATGTTCCCAACCACTTTGACACTGGTTGCTGGCGCTGAAGGTGCTAACCCTCCTCAAGGTATTGCGGAAGTTCTTCATACCCTTCTATTTAAGCTTGTAGACAACCCAGTTAGCGCGCTAATGAACGCGAACTACATCGGTATTCTTGCTTGGGCAATCGGCCTTGGCCTTGCATTGCACCACGCATCTGCAACAACCAAAGCGGTTTTCGAAGACCTTAGCCACAGTGTTTCACACATTGTTCGCTTCATTATTCGTCTTGCGCCATTCGGTATCTTCGGTCTTGTTTCGACAACATTTGCAACAACGGGCTTCGATGCACTAGCAAGTTACGGTCAATTACTAGCGGTTCTACTAAGCTCAATGCTGATCATTGCTCTTGTGGTTAACCCATTGCTTGTATTTGCAAAGACAAAACAGAACCCATACCCACTAGTACTGCAATGTATTCGTGAATCTGGTGTAACGGCATTCTTCACTCGTTCAAGTGCTGCAAACATCCCAGTGAACATGAACCTTTGTAAGAAACTAAACCTAGACGAAGATACTTACTCTGTATCTATCCCACTAGGCGCAACGATCAACATGGCGGGTGCTGCAATCACCATCACTGTGTTAACGCTTGCAGCTGTACATACAATGGGTATTGAGATTGA
This sequence comes from Vibrio sp. 10N.261.46.E11, assembly GCF_041472735.1. Taxonomy (NCBI): domain Bacteria; kingdom Pseudomonadati; phylum Pseudomonadota; class Gammaproteobacteria; order Vibrionales; family Vibrionaceae; genus Vibrio; species Vibrio sp. 10N.261.46.E11. The sequence goes on along the minus strand of NZ_JBFRQW010000002.1, from coordinate 183,862 downwards.
TATCTTCACTGCGATTCTACTAAGCCTTGTTGCTGCAGTATCAGCATGTGGCGCTTCAGGCGTTGCCGGTGGTTCACTACTGCTTATCCCGCTAGCTTGTGGCCTATTCGGTATCTCAAACGATGTAGCAATGCAGGTTGTAGCGGTTGGTTTCATCATTGGTGTGATTCAAGATTCAGCTGAAACAGCGCTTAACAGCTCAACTGACGTAGTCTTCACTGCGGCTGTATGTAAAGCCGAGCAAAACAAAGAGCAATAATCCTTTAGCTACTCTGAACCTAAACAGTTCTGAGCTCTAAACTCTAAGCTCTAAAAAGCAAATCGTACATAAACAAAAAGGGAAGCAGATGCTTCCCTTTTTTTGTTTGAGTGCTTTACCCGCCGTTGTCAATAACACCTACCGTATGAATAACGGGTCACCTTAGCGGCTTAATACAGTCAGTTATAACATCTACACTCATATAACATCGTTGGATTTTTTAAATCGTAGAACTATAAATTGTAGAACTACTCGTTTCAGTCATATTCAGAACACAGGTAATAACTCATAAACACGGTTTATTAATTGCTCTTCCAGTTAGACTCGACTGCCGGTTGGCTAAAGTCCAAAGAACCGCTATTAGAGTTAGCTTGCTTATCTTGTGATGCTCGATTCGCGCTTGCCTTGTCACCATCATGGTTTTCAGCCGCCTGTTGGTGATTGTTGGCATTTAAACCTTGAGCACTTGAAGCTTCGGTATCCAAATCCGCCTTATCGACACCTAACTCATCACCCTCTTCGTCAGAGGCTTCTTTCACTTTCTTATGCACTGGGATATCGCGTTTGTAGAGCTTGTTGAGCGCTTTAACGATAGAGTGCTTGGTGATTGCTTCTTGCGTCAACTTGGTCATTATTGGCTTAGTCAGGGCCTGTAACCCCACAACGGCATCAACACCAAGATCCCCACCAACTTTATCTCTCAAATACCTCGCATCCGCATAACCAAAATGAGCCGATAAGAATAACCAGATATACGCGATAGCATTGCCGTGCTCACCATGGTCAATCCACGCCTCACCGGCTTTAAACATCGCTTCTGCACAGTTTTTTTCAGCTGCCGTTTCAAACCAGTAAACCGCTTCACGATGATTAGCGACAACGCCAACACCATTCAAATAGCTCATACCCAATTTGATTTTTCCGTCTAGGTTATTCTTTTCAGCCGCTTTTCTGAACCACATGAAAGAGCTTTCTGGAGAATAATCTGGGTTCTCTCTATCTAAACACCAATCCCCCATGAAAAGCATCGCTTCGGTGTTACCACTAACTGCAGACTCTTCAATATAGGCGCTGCCTTTCGGAAGGTTTTTCTCAACTCCGCGACCAAACACGAGTGCTTTACCCACCTCGAATTTTGCAAGCGGATCGTTATCCAGTGCTGATATCGCTAACTGCCAAAAATTGGCCTTTTCTCTTAAAATTAGGTCTTCTTTGCACTTCATACTCAGACGCACAATGCCGTACATGCCGTTGACATTGTCTAAATGGGCAGCTTTGTCGTACCAATACAGAGCTTCCTTAAGATTGACTCGTTCGGCCTCTTTCGCCAAATACAGAATCGACGGCACATGCCCTGTTTCAGCCTTAAATTGACGATCTTTTTGCTCTTGGATACGTGCTTTTTCAATCGCTTTTCGGTAAGCGACAGCGCGAGCTTTACGTTCTTGTTCCAAGCGCTTTTTTCTTAGCGACAAAGAGACCAACCAAACAGCAATCAGTATTAACGAAAGAGCGGTCGCACCAATTGCGATTCCCATTGTACTCATAAAATATTTTGTCCTAACTCGGCTAATAGCACCCTACACAGGAAAGCAATCAACCTATAGCGAGCAGTATGTTTGAATGACAGGGAAAAGCGCAGTTATTAAAACGTTCTGCCCTAAAATGAATTTTGTTCAGTATCTCAGGAATATATAATGATAAAAAGCCTACGAGTATCTATCCGTCAGCACTCCATTAATGCTGTGATCCCGCTCGCTTTTTCTCTATAAGTCTTGGGACGTTACTTATTCTATCTTATCTATCTTATCTATCTTATCTAGCAGCTTATGGCCTAGCGACATAATTAACCTTGCTGCATCTTCTCCCAAATGGTCGGAGAGCCGATATAGTCTTGAACCGTAGTAATGAACTCTTTCACCAATTTGGTCTGCTTACGATGCGGATACACAGCATAAATAGCCGTATCAACCGTCGAGATTGCATAATCTGGAAGTAACGTCACCAAGCCCAGTTCTTTCATTGAGGCATACAAGTTTGATTGGTCAAGGAGGCCATAACCTAAGCCATCTTTCACACACGACACCATGGTGCGAACATCACTGACCTTATAGTTGCCACGAATCGTCAGGCTTTGGAAAGTGTTACCATGTGGCTCTTCACTGATACGCAGATGATCAACCGTCATATCGCCATTGGTATAAATCACCGCAGGTAGCGCGAGCAGATCTTGTGGCGTTTTCGGCTCACCATGCTGCTTCACAAAGTCGTTCGATGCAACGAGCATAAAGTTACTGTCGGCAATCTTCTTGGCAATCAAGTTCGATTCAACAAGCTTACTGAAGCGAAACGCGATATCAAACTGCCCAGCAATGATGTTGGCGATCTTATCGTCTAGTGAAAGTACGATCTGAACATCAGGGTACTTTCTCATGAACTGCGTGATGATAGGTTGCAGATATTGCTGACCAAAATAGATCGGCGAGGTAATTCGTAGCACACCTTTTGGCTCAGACTGGTATGAATCTGCAATACCTTGGATCTGATTGATCGTGTCTTTCAACACGTAGGTTTGCGCGAGAATATCTTCCCCTGCCGACGTCAACGAGAACGAACGCGTAGAACGGTTGAGAAGCTGGACACCTAAATCTTGCTCAAGCTTTTTGATCTGTTTAGAGAGCGATGAGTTGTCCATATCATGCAAGGTTGCCGCTTTGGTAAACGACCCTTGTTGAACCACATCTAAGAACAACAACAATTGGTTAGTATTGGGCACTGCGCCTCTCCTACAATAAAACTCGACTAACGTTCATCTTTGGGAGTGTCCATCACAACCATAGTCGTAATGGATTGAACCTGAGCACATTCCCCAAGCACATCGGCATGAAACTTCTTATAGCCCGGTAGATCTTTGGTTTCTACCCTTAGCAAGTACTCGTTGGCACCAGTGATGTTGTGGCACTCCACCACCTCTTTTTCCATACTGACGTGCTGTTCAAACTCTAGCTGAGCCGCTTTGCTATGGCTCGATAAGCCAATCGAAACATAAGCAATAAAGCCAACGCCCATCAGTCCATTATCCAGAACCGCACGGTAACCTTGAATGATCCCTTTACGCTCGAGATCCTGTACTCGCCTTAAGGTCGCTGAAGCCGACAATCCTATACGTTCTGAAAGCTCAATGTTGGAGATTCTGCCGTCCAATTTAAGCTCTTGCAATATCCTTTCGTCAAATCTATCCATAAGTACTTATTATTGTGCATTAAGTGATAATTGAGGAAATAAAAGCACATAATTGCCTCACTTTCCACCTACTATGTTTCTCAACACGTGAAAGTCATGACCGGTCAGTCACTTCGTTCATTTTACTGCTGGAGAATCACAATGCCTTTAGAACAACTTAGCGCACTTGCCTTGTTTGCGTTTGTCTCGACCTTCACACCAGGTCCAAATAACATCATGCTCATGACATCAGGAGCCAATGTTGGCTTTGCTCGTACCATTCCGCACATGCTTGGCATTGCTCTGGGGTTTGCAGCCATGTTGCTATTGGTTGGCTTCGGCTTAATGGGGGTTTTTAACGCCTATCCGGTCTCTCACCAAATCTTGAAATACCTGAGTCTTGCTTACCTCGTGTACCTTGCGATTAAGATAGCATTGAGCGGTAAAGCGAAAAGTACTAAGGCTTTTAAACCAATGACCTTCATTGGCGCAGCCAGTTTTCAGTGGGTGAACCCGAAAGGTTGGTCAATGGCGCTGACGGCTATTTCAGTGTATAGCAGTGGCAGTTCATGGTGGGAGCTCGCGATCATCGCCAGTATCTTCACGCTAGCCAACTTGCCTTCTGTGACATTCTGGACAGCGGCAGGTAAACAGCTCCAACATTGGCTAACAACACCCTTTCGAATCAAAAGCTTCAACTACGGTATGGCAGGGTTACTTTTAGCATCGACGATTCCGATGATCTAATCGACTTACTTTATCTATTGATGGTTAGTACTTAGGTGCTAACCATCCGTTTCTTTAAAAGAGCTTAATAATCTCGCTTAGCCATTGACCAAATGTCGCCTGCCCACTCGGCGTTAACGTCCAGACAAAAGCCACAACATTAAGTGACACCGTCACGAAAAATATAAGTCTAAATGGTTGCTTCTGCGTTTTATGACGCAGTTTATCTTGAGCAATTAACGCCCCTAACCAACCACCAGCAACAGAAAAAATATGCAGAGTTTTCTCTGGTACACGCCAATTACCATTGATTGCCGCTCTCTTGTCCTTCGCGTACACAAAAAACGTCACTATTCCGATAACTAAATACCACACCAAGAGCGATTTTGAACTTTCTGAAAACAACGCAGATACCGCTACTAATACCAGATAAGTAATAGCGATTTGAATAGATGAAGACAACATCAACTCCTTTGGATAATGAACAACATAGCGTCACCATTCCACATTAAAGACTCACCAAGGCTATTTGAGGCGAATGAGTACAAACTTTTTTTGATAGAAAAAACAACCTGCGAGTGAAGTGCCACTAAGCTCACATAAATAAGGCGTAGTTATCACCCCTAGCGACTACTCCTATCTTCTACGCCTATGGCTAACCAACTGTATTTTATGAGCTATTGAACCAATAAAAAAGCGCGTTAACCACCACAATCCGTGATATCGACACTAGGTTTCCTATTTTTACGGATTAAAAATAACTTAATACATAAGCGTCACAAATAGTGGAGCATCGTTAAGACTAGGATATTCATCTTCGTAAAAAATATGGATATCAAAACGTGAACGAAATAAATACCAATAAACACGAGATTCTACAAAGTACCTTGAAGATTGCAAAAACAAAGAGATTCAATATTGTGGAAACGAAAAGATTCAATATTGCGCAAACAAACACCTTTAAACGTTCATCTATAGCTAAGGCGATATTGCCTCTCGTCACCGCGACCTTGGTAGCAGGCTGTGGAAGCGACACTAGCAAAACAAACTCTGACAGCAATAGTCTATATAAAGCCGCTGAAAACGAAGTTGTTATTTATTACAAACGAGATGTTGCAGCGGCTCGCGCTTCTGGCTCGACCTATGACGGCTGGGGGCTTCACCTTTGGAATGGCGAAGGTTGTACGAGCACTGACTTAGTCGGCATGGGATTAGGTAGCAATGGGACTGACTGGGACGTACCTTATGAATTCAAGGGCATCAATGATACCTATGGCGCCTACTACGTGTTGAAAGTCGATCCAGATGCATCCGACCCTCATAAGTGCATCAACTTCATCTTGCATAATGGCGGCGATAAGGCGTTTGGCAGCGCCAACTCGAAAATTGATCTCACCAAACTGAGTCAATCTCAATCTGTATTCGGTTTCCATGGCAGCAGCGCGCTGTACTACGAACCGATTTCAGAACGCCCAGTTAAGATTGATGGCCAGAAGGCACATTGGTTGGACTCAAACACAATCGCTTGGGAAGCTGCAGACGGTGCCGATTCTCTCAAGTTGTTCTACGCACTCGATAACAGCATCACGATAAACGATGATAAGGCGATCGTCGGTGGGCAGGCCGTTGAACTCAAAAAAGATGGCAAGCTATCCTCTGCATTAAAAGAACGCTTCCGTCATCTAGCAAGCCTACCCGCTTTATCAATTGATGTTGACGCCAGCACGCTGCGCACCATCTTGAAATCTCAGATCATTGTTGTTGCGTATAATGCGAATGGCGACATTATCTCATCAACTGAAGTTCAAAAGCCCGGCGTACTTGATGCTGTATTTGCCAACGAAGAGGCCGGTAACGCAATCGGAGAAACACTGGGGGCGATTGTGGAAGGCAGCACGACGACCTTCAAGCTTTGGGCCCCTACTGCGCAAGATGTTGAACTCGTCCTCTACAGCGAAGACCGACAAAGTTCTAAAGTGCTCCCAATGACAGAAAGCTTGGAAACAGGCATTTGGGCAACGGATTCAATTTCTAACGCCGTGAATAGTTATTACCGTTACCAAGTGAAGGTTTATCACCCAACCACTGGTAATATCGAAACTCGCCTTGTGACCGACCCATACTCACTCGGCTTGTCGAAGAATTCAGCATACTCTCAAGTGATTGACCTTGATGAAGCAGCACTGATGCCACAAGGTTGGGCTGGATATAAGCGCCCAACGGTGAAGAAAGACGAAGACCACGTACTTTACGAGTCACACCTTCGTGACTTTAGCTTCAGTGATAAGTTAGGTACAGCAAGTTTAAACGGCAAGTACCTAGCGCTAACAGAAGCCGATCGTGAGTCAGTAAAACATTTGAAAGCTCTGAAAGAAGCCGGTTTAACTACGCTTCATATCTTACCGGCATTCGATATCGCTACCATCAATGAAGATGACGCGAGCCGCGTGGATATCACCGACACCGTTGGCAAACTCTGTAACGTAAAACCAACGGCGACTTTATGCGGCACCGAAGATGAAAACAAAACCATCGAAACCGTACTCAACAGCTATAACTCTTCAACAGGCGATGCCCAAGCTCTAATGAACGATCTGCGTATGCTAGATAGTTTCAACTGGGGCTACGACCCATTTCATTACACCGTTCCAGAGGGAAGTTACGCGACAGATCCTAACGGTTCAAAACGTATTCTAGAATTCCGTCAAATGGTTAAAGCTGCGCACGAAATGGATCTTAAACTGATCATGGACGTGGTTTATAACCATACCAATGCGTCTGGCGTGAACGATAAGTCCGTACTGGATAAGATCGTCCCTGGGTATTATCACCGCCTGAATGTGAACACTGGTGGCGTGGAAAGCTCAACGTGTTGTGATAACACCGCAACTGAAAACCTAATGATGGGTAAGTTGATGGTCGACTCACTCAAGGTATGGGCTGACGACTATAAGGTTGATGGTTTTCGTTTTGACTTAATGGGCCACCAGCCAAAAAGCGTAATGGTTGAAGCATTGAAAGAAGTGCGCAAGATCGACCCAAATACCCTGTTCTATGGCGAAGGTTGGGACTTTGGCGAAGTAGCAAACAACGCTCGCTTCGAACAAGCCAACCAGATCAATATGGCAGGCACCGAAATTGGCACCTTCTCTGACCGTTTGCGTGATGCAGTACGCGGCGGTAGCCCATTTGATGGTGGTGTCGATTCTGAAGGTAAGCACCCACTTCGATTTAACCAAGGCTTCGGTAACGCCGCGTTTGCCAACGAAGAAACCAAGGTTGATCAAGATTCAGTCAACGGTCGTTTACACAACCAAGATCTTGTGCGTTTAGGCATGGCCGGTAACTTAGCCGAATACGTATTACTGGATTACAAAGGCGATACCAAACTGGGCAAAAACGTCGACTACAACGGCGCACCTGCCGGCTACACCAAAATGCCGTCAGAGAACATCTCTTACGTTTCCAAGCACGATAACCAAACTCTTTGGGATAACAACGCTTACAAAATCGCCGAAGGTACAAGCTCTGCAGAACGTGCTCGTATGCAGTCGGTATCGCTCTCGACCGTCATGTTGGGGCAAGGCATCCCGTTCATACACATGGGTTCTGAGCTGTTACGTTCTAAATCAATGCAGCGTGATTCTTACGACTCTGGCGATTGGTACAACCGCGTGATGTTTGATGGTACTGACAACAACTGGAATGTTGGCTTACCTCGTGAAGACAAAGATGGTGCCAACTGGGAACTCATCAAAACCATCATTGCCGACAGCACAGCCAAGCCTGCAAAAGAGGATATTGACCTCACCAAGCAGCAATTCCTAGAGCTGTTAAAAATCCGCAGCTCAAGTGAACTGTTCCGCTTAGACACAGCAGAAGAAGTCATGAAGCGTGTCGACTTCCGCAATGTGGGCAAAGATCAAATCGAAGGCCTGATCGTGATGTCTATTGATGACGGAATCTCCACAGGCAAAGACCTAGATACTGCCGTTGATGCGATTGTGGTTGTTGTAAACTCAACGAGTAAATCTCAATCGTTCAAGATAACGGGAGCAACGGGCTTTACACTCCATACCATTCAGCAGAATTCTGCCGATGACATCGTGAAAGGCGCCACCTTTTCCGCTGAGACCTTCACCGTTCCGCCATTGACCACCGCGGTATTTGTGCAAACTCAAGGCGCATCACAAGGTGCTGGGTTATCGGTTGATAACTCACAAAAGGACGTATCTAAGATTCCGCCATATGGCAAAACGACCGTCTATGTACGTGGTGCAATGAACGGATGGAACCCGACGGACGCTTGGGCGATGAGCTTCGTTGGTAACGGCGTTTACTCTGTCAGTGGCGCTTTGGCTGTGGGTGAATATGGCTTCAAGTTTGGCGGTTCTACTTGGGGTGTCTTGGATATTGGCTGTCACTCCGTCGACTTAGCTAAAGGCTCGATCAACATTGGCAGCGAAGGCGACTGTAAGTTGAATGTAACCGAAGCCGGCAACTACACATTCACACTGAATGCGATTCATCAACTCAATGACAGCGCAGAAAAAGCCGTGGTATCTGTGACGAAACAATAAGCTTCACATTCACATAATCATCACAGACGAGCCTGTTTTTTTGGGGAAAAGCGAGGGGAGGTATTAACCTCCCCTTTTTTTGAGCAGCCGCTCACATACCACAGCAACTACGCCCCGATTTTCTTACCCAAGGAGGATAAAGCCGCATTCTGATTAAGCTAGCCTCCTAACGATAACTTCTATATCAAATATAACGTCTAACACAGCTTCAACGACAAAGCCCTACAGCTCCACTTCTCGAGATGGAATATAAGTATGTACAACAAGAAACATTCAATCTATCAAATTTTTACCCGTTTGTTCGGCAATCAGAATACACAGAACACACCTTGGGGAACCATTGAACAAAATGGCGTGGGCAAGTTCAGTGACTTCACCAATAAAGCGCTGACAGAAATTAGAGAACTCGGCATCACTCATATTTGGTACACCGGAGTACCACATCATGCTGTGATCAACGACTACAAGCACATCGGCATCTCAGACGATCATCCAAGCGTTGTAAAAGGACGGGCTGGCTCACCTTATGCCGTCAAAGATTACTACTCCGTAAACCCAGATCTTGCTGACAACCCAGCGCAGCGTTTACAGGAATTCGAAGCCTTGATCAAAAGAAGCCATGACAATGGTTTGAAAGTCATCATTGATATCGTCCCTAACCACATTGCCCGTAATTACCAAGGCTTGAATAACCCAGAGGGCGTACGTGACTTTGGTGATCAAGATGACACGACGGTTGAGTATCATCGCAACAATAACTTCTATTACATTCCTGACAGCACATTTGAACTGCCCGAGATCGAACCTGCGTTCATTCCTCTTGGTGGCGAACAACATCCGAATTTAGCCTCACCGTTTCTTGAATCCCCAGCCAAATGGACAGGCAACGGATCGCGTTTGAGCAAACCAAACTTCGATGATTGGTATGAAACCGTAAAAATTAACTATGGCGTGCGACCAGACGGTTCAAAAGACTTCCCTGGACTACCGAATGATTATGCGATGCATGATCACCTCGCCCACTACCATTTCTGGCAGCAAGTTGATGTGCCGGATTCATGGGTTAAGTTTCGAGACATCGCATTATATTGGTTAGAAAAAGGCGTCGATGGATTTCGCTACGATATGGCAGAAATGGTACCGGTCGAATTCTGGAGCTATCTCAATTCATCAATCAAAGTAAAGAATCAAGACGCCTTTTTGATGGCGGAAGTGTATCAACCGGATCTTTATCGTGATTACATTCGCTTGGGTAAAATGGACTACCTGTATGACAAAGTCGATCTTTACGACGGCCTAAAAGCAATTATGCAAGGTAAGGCTTCAACGGCAATCATTCCTGAGATCCAGCATCAAATGATGGACATCGAACACCACATGATGCACTTCTTAGACAACCACGATGAGCAGCGTGTCGCGTCTCCTGAGTTTATTGGTAACCCACACATCGCCAAACCAGCCATGTTAGTCAGTGCGCTATTAAGTAGCTCTCCCACCATGATTTACTTCGGGCAAGAAGTCGGCGAACCAGGTACGGAGAATGCAGGCTTTGGGCAACCTTCTCGCACGTCTATATTTGACTACATAGGTGTTCCTCAACATCAAAAATGGATGAACGGAGGAAAGTTCGATGGTGGGCAGCTCAACGATGACGAAAAGCAACTCAGACTCTTCTATCAACAAGTGATGACGTTTTCACTGAACCATTCATCGATGACCGGAGCGTACCAAGATTTACACCAATCCAATCAGCTAAGTGATTCTGTTTATGCTTTCTTGCGTTTCGATAATCAAGAACTGGTTATCGCCGCGGCTAACTTCAGCCAAAGCAAAACAGACCACATTCAGCTGAAGGTGACGGCAGAGGTTATTCAAAAACTAGGCATCGCTGACGGAAGCTATACGCTCAAAGAACATATTGAAGGCGTCCAACAACAGACTCTGTATGTGGAAAATGGTGTCGGTTACTTCAGTGCAGAATTAAAGCCCCTAGCCGCTTTCGCTTGGGTGTTACCCCTCTAACCGACCATTCAAAAAGCAACTAGCAATGACGGCGTTAAAATACAATAAAAGGTACTTAACGTCGTCTTCGGATAAGTAAAATTCAAACGGTCGTTGGTTTTCAAAGCACGTTCTAAGCAGCTATGGCGGGTGGCTGTAACTTGTTTTTGCCCAAAAGCTTCTCAGGTTGAAGTTTTACCCTTATGTGTAGCCAGCTCACTTTTAACCTTTCACATCCTACTTACTGACTTTGCCACTAAAAAATGTATTCATCTACTTATTGGTGTTTTAAAAAACTTCCCATGTAGAGGGTATAAAACCCAGTCTTTAACCGTCTAAACGGCTGTTTTTATAGTGATTATGTAGTTTTGATTTATGCAGCATTGTTTACATTGTTGCTGAAATGTACAGTAGTGGTGAAAGTGAAAATTTGGATTAATTTAAATATTAGAAAAGGGTTATTAACTTATGTCATGTAGTGATCTTAGTAGTATTCGTTTTGGTTCCGACAGTCGAAATGCGATTGAAGAAATAAGAGAATTGCAAGATATGGCCAAAGCACTTTCTGTTTTTATGGGCGCATCAGCAATGCTTGATATCTTCGGCGGTAACGGTGTAATAGGAGCGTCATACAAAATATACACAACTGATTTTGAATTGCTAGACCAAGCTATGAGAGTATCTAATCCTCTGCTTGTACGTCGGGTAGAAGACATTTCAGCAAGAATGTATATGAAACCATCGTTAACGTATCAAGAAAAAATGTTTTGGAGGTGTATGTATAATGCGATGCGCTAAGCTAACAGCTTGTTTAATGTTGACTGCTATGTCTTCTGGGACGTTTGCTGACGATCGACTAGATAAATATTACGCGAAAGTCCAAGAGTGCATAGATTTTGAAAAAGCCAAGCCTGATTTAACCACGCATTTGGTATCTCTCAAAGATATGGAATATCTACCTCTAATTCGTAGCTTGAGAATAGAATCTTGTTCAAAACCAGAAGAGCTGAACTACATTGGCAGCATAAATGAATCTGCCCCCAAAACAACGCTCTCTGTTTATAACGAAATGGATTCTTCGAAGCTGACAGAAGAAGAATTGATTTTTATAAAAGAACTCGATAAACGGCTTCAAAACTACAATCTCGAGACTGATTTATTACTCATATACGAAAAGTTGAAAGTAGATCAAAAATAGTGAAGTAATTAGAAGCATAATACAAGAGGTGGTTTTAACCACCTTTTCTTCATATGATATTAGGGAAGGAAATATAAACGCTAGATAAGAGGTAGATGGAAGTCCTATAAACAAGCTACCAATTCTAGTATTTGTTGGAAGATCCACAAAAAAGAATAAACCTATAGCGTACAAAAAGAAAATTACACTAATCAATATATTATCTATTTCTATTTCTATTTGTTTCCAGAACAAAAAAACTATTAAAAATGGTGAAAAAATGAGTTCCATTTATCTATCCCCCTTTTTATAAAATATTATTGTATCACTATTTAATTGCTAATTTAGCAAAACCGTTCCAGCACGATCTCAATTACCTCATCCCTTTTCTGAGGTTAACAGCTCCCGATTACATTCCACTGGTTTACTGTTTTTCGATTCGCTTTTTATGGTTAAAATGCCTTATGGTACAAACAAGAAAATTATCGATGCTTGCGGGCTTTGCCGCAGACATCCCCCATTTAAACGAAAAGACTGACTATGAATTTTGATATCAATGCACTGAAACACCACCAACTGGTCGAAGATGGTCAACTCGAAGGGTGTTACCTTCATCAGCCAGCACAGGGCAGCCAGCAAGACGATGACGCTGTTTTAGCAGAGCGCCAAGCGCTAGAAAAATTGGGGTATAAGGTAGTTCAGGTACAAGCCAAAGGTGGGGCAACAACCTTTGCTGAAGCGATGCAAAAGTTTGCGAAGAAAACCGGTCACCAGACCAAAGGGTAAGCGAATAGGTGTAAAGGGGCTTTCTATAACGGCTGATAGCCTTTGGATTTTAAAGCGAACACGTACATAAAGCTTTTTAACAACAGCCGCTTAACTCAAATTAAAACTTACCCCGTAAGCCACTAAACAGGGTTATTAGTACATCAGCTAAATCTCTGCTATAACTTTATTTATGTATGATGCAATAATCAACGAGAGCCATTGATATGTCTTGTTTTTGCCTTAATAAGACCAGGCCTATAACCGTGCCATTATTCACCTCATAAAACAGCCTAAAACCCGATTTTTTGAACTCTCTGATACTAGTGACTCCCAACCCTACAAGCTCAGAACATCTAGAGTACATGTTAGGGTTATGGCTCACATTTTCTTCAAAGGCATCTAAAAGACTCTCAATCCCTTCAATGACTGATTTTTCATCATTCCATTGAGTTAGGTGATCAATCGAATCATTTAGCGAATTTTCAAATGTTTCCGTGTATTGAATTTCTACTTTATGAGTCATATTTACCTTTGTTACTTACGGGCAGCTAATCGACTTCTTAAATCTCTAGACGAAGTTACACGATCTTGAACAACATCATTTTTTGCAAAGCTAACCAGTTTCATTAGCGCAATGGCATCTTGACGTTTTTTATGGTCTTCATACGACTCAACTACATACGTAGGTTTTCCATTTTGCGTGATCGTTAGTGGTTCACTTAAAGGCAAGTTAGCCGCATTTTTTTTTAAGAAACTGACGGTTTCTACATTTGCTGTGTCCATAATCACTCACCCTGTTTGTATTTGTTGCTTTAGTTAGTTGAATGTCATCACTCATTCAATAGCTATATTGTACTACCCGATCACTACTAGTTCAAATTTAGACTTTATTTAAACTGCTCTGCACAACCAAGACTGGACGCTTACCAAAACGAGTTTCGTATTTCATGCAATGCTTAATCAAAGTTGGCTTTTTGTAAGATCTCAATGAACGTCTTGATCTTGAGGTCTTCCGCTCCCTGTTTCGCGTAGAGGCCAACGTTTCCTAGCTTAGAGTCATCAATCAGTAAGGTTTCGAAGCCTTTGTCTTTCATCCAGTCACACATTTTATGACTGTATGGCATGACAGCATCAGACATTCTTAGCATATCTAAGCTCGCAAAAAGAGAGTCAACGTCATAGACATCTCGCCCAACCACCTCGGTATCGCGCCCACCAGGCTGTGAATTTACGTGGTCAGACAGTACAGAGTTATGTCTAGAGTGATCGGGGGTCACTTGGAGTATTGGAAACGCCAACATCTCACGCCTTAACAAGATCGGGTCTAAGTGCTTCTTCGCTAGCAATGGATGTTTAGCTCGAACAAACACCGCTTCTTTGTCTTGAAAGAGTGGGTAAAACGTTACTTTGCATCGCTCATGCAGCCCATAGATTTCATGGCCAACAAACAAGTCGATATCGCCTTGAACCAAGTGGTGCATCAAAGACAAGTTGTTACCGAACTCTAAATGTAGCGAGCCCATTTGTTCTTGTTGCTTGTATTCCTCAACCGCCTTGCACACAAATTGTTCCCACCAAGCTTCCCCAGTGCCGAGCTTCAATTTACCGGATTGGCGCTGCTGCATGTCGGTAAAGCGGTGCATTAACGACAGATGCTTTTCTTGCTGCTCTTGTGCAAACTCCCGAAACAACAACCCGTACTCGGTAAGCTCAACGCCTTTTGACTTGCGAATAAAAATAGCCACACCAACATCACTCTCTAATTTCTTGATCGCAGCGGTCAAGGAGGGCTGGCTAATATTCAGCTTTTCCGCGGCACCTTTAATGCTGCCTGTATGCGCAACCATCAGAAAATATCGGTATAGCTTGTTCATAGGATTCTCTTAGTTTGCATTCGATCACAAAATGCGAGGTTAGAAATTCAACAAATTAAACCACTGAACACAGCGCGCAGCGGATAGAGCTCATGATATAGGATTTTTCTATAGAGAGCATTAGTAATGCTATTTCCCACTGAAAGGTGAAATCACTATAGTAAAGTCAATTAACTTATTAAGTGGACATTGAGATGGAACAGAAATGGTGGCATGACGCAGTGGTCTACCAAATTTACCCGCGTAGCTTTTTAGACTCGAATAATGACGGTATCGGTGACCTAAATGGAATCATCAGCAAACTCGACTACCTCAAAGAACTGGGCATTAATGTCATTTGGCTCTCTCCTGTTTATCAATCTCCAATGGACGATAACGGCTACGACATCTCCGACTACCAAGCGATAGCTGAAGAGTTTGGCACGATGGAAGAGATGAAACGCCTGATGGATGAAGCGAAGAAACGTGACATTAAGATTGTTATGGATTTAGTGGTAAATCATACGTCAGATGAGCACCGTTGGTTCGAGCAAGCACGCTCTTCAAAAGACAATCCGTATCGAGACTATTACATTTGGCGCGATGCAAAACCAGATGGCAGTGCACCAGATGACCAAGGTTCTATCTTTGGCGGAAGCGCTTGGCAGTGGGATGAACTCACACAACAATATTACTTCCATCTATTCTCGAAACGTCAGCCCGATTTGAACTGGGAAAACCTGAAGGTTCAAGAAGAAGTTCATACTATGATGAACTGGTGGATTGACCTTGGCATCGGCGGCTTCCGCTTAGATGTGATTGATCTTATTGGTAAAGAGATCGATAAAGGCATCACTGGGAACGGACCAAGGCTGCACAAGCTATTACAACAAATGAATCAGGCGACCTTTGGTAACAAGGATTTGTTAACCGTAGGAGAAACTTGGGGCGCAACACCAGAAATAGCCAAGCTATACAGCGGACAAGATAGAAATGAACTTTCTATGGTATTCCAATTTGAACACATTACCCTGACATGGGAGAAAGGTGACAAATGGAACCCTATTCCGCTTGATCTTCGAGAGTTCAAAAATGTGCTGACCAAGTGGCAGCTTGAGCTGGCTGATGGTGGCTGGAATTCCCTATTCTGGAATAACCACGATTTACCGCGTTTGGTTTCAAAATACGGTGATGACAAACATTTCCGAGTTGAGTCAGCAAAAATGCTGGCGACGTGTTTGCACTTCTTAAAAGGCACACCTTACATTTATCAGGGTGAAGAGATTGGCATGACCAATGTCGCTTTTGACAATCTAGACCAATATAAAGATATTGAAACGCACAATTTCTATAAAGTAAAAACGGAATCGGGTGTCACTCATGAACACATGATGGACGCCATTCACGAGAACAGCCGTGACAACGCTAGAACACCCATGCACTGGAACAAGCAACCTAATGCAGGCTTCTCTGGCGGAACACCTTGGATTGAGCTGAATCCAAACTACCCAGAGATCAACGTCGAAAGTGCGTTGGCTGATCCAAGTTCCATATTTTATCACTACAAGACATTGATAGAGTTACGAAAAGCTCACCCTGCGATTGTCTACGGTTCATTCATTCCTGTTTTTGAAGAACACGACAAAGTTTTCGCCTACGTACGTGAGTTGGATGGTGAGCAGCTATTTGTCGTATGTAACTTCTCTGGAGAAGCATTAACGCTTGACGTCCCTGAGCAATATCGCACTCAAACAGCAACTTGCCTAATCCAAAACTATGGTGAGGTTTCGAGCCTCGACGCGCAACTCAACTTAGCCCCTTATGAAGCATTCGCTTTAAAGCTGTAAAGCTATGAGGCATTCGCTGTAAAGCTGTAGCTATGGCGCTATGAAGCTATAGCACCATAAGAGCTAATCCCCGAACAAAGGCAAGGTAACCCCTTGCCTTTTTCGTTGTTCTTTAGCGCGTAAACTTAACTGTCAAAGCCGCATATTTAGCCGACACATCCGTATATTGGACCCGACATCGCATAAGCCAATATACGCAACACTCTTCTTAGCAAGCGATAACCAAATCACCATCAATTTGTTTGAGCCCGTCTTCACATTTCTTTTCACGTTCAACATCACAAAAGCTGCTCGCTGCCACCAAAATACTAGGCCCACCATAATGATATAGATTTTTACTATATCTCCCACCTGTTTACCTATTTCTCAAGAAGAGAGGAAATCGCTAAAATCACTCTCAGATAATAAGAACTGATAGAAGTGATTATCGTTATGGATAACCTTCTGAATATGGAATGAAACTATGAAACCTCTATTGAAAACACTGTCTATTTGTACCCTTGCTGCTCTTTTCAATGCACCGGCTTTTGCTATGGAAGAAGGTGAAATAACAATCTGGATCAACGGCGATAAAAGTTATGCCGGTCTTGCTGAAATCGGTAAACAATTCGAAGAAGATACCGGTGTAAAAATTAACGTTCAGTACCCAGACTCACTGGAAGCTAAATTCCAACAACACGCAGCAACTGGCGGTGGCCCTGACATCATTTTCTGGGCACATGACCGTTTTGGTGGCTACGCAGAATCAGGGCTACTTCACGAACTTAACCCAAGTAAAGAATTCAAAGAAAAGCTTGTCGACTTCAGTTGGGATGCGGTGACGGTCAACGGTAAAGTTGTAGGCTACCCTTTAGCAATCGAAGCACCTTCTCTAATCTACAACAAAGACCTACTTCCAAACCCACCAAAAACATGGGAAGAGCTTGCGGACATTCAGAAAGAAATGGCTAAGCAAAACAAAAAAGCCATCATGTGGGATGTGAAAAATGCGTACTTCACATGGCCGATGATCTCTGCCGGTGGTGCCTTCGCGTTTGAAAAAACAGCAACAGGCTATGACGCTAAAAGCACAGGTGTTAACAATGCAGCGGGTGTTCGCGGCCTTCAATTCTTAGTTGATATGGTAAACCAAGGGGTAGTTAACCCGAATATGGATTACTCAGTAGCAGAAGCAGAGTTCACCAATGGCAATGTGGCAATGACCATTAATGGCCCTTGGTCTTGGGGTAACTTAGACAAGCTTGGTGTTAATTATGGCGTTGCTGAACTACCGACATTAAATGGCGGTAAAGGTAACCCATTTGTTGGAATCCTAAGTGCGGGTATCAATGCTGCGAGTCCAAATACTGATCTTGCTGTCGAGTTCTTAGAAAACTACCTATTCCAAGACAACGCTCTGAAAACCATGAATGATGACAAGCCTCTTGGCGCGGTGACACTAAAATCATTCCAAAAAATTCTTGAGAGCGATGATCGCATCAAATCAACCATGACGAATGCTGAAAACGGCGAAATCATGCCAAACATCCCGCAAATGACGGCTTACTGGTTCGCTGAAGGTGCAGCTATCGATAACGCGATGCAGGGTAAGCAAACCGTTAGAGAAGCGCTAGACACAGCAGCAAAACAAATCACCAAATAACCTTTCCTCATATTAATATCCTATTATCCTTTGGCACAGCGCATGCTGTGCCTTTTTGTTTTGGAAATCAAATCGCTATGCAAATCCCTACTCTTTACCTAAAAGGTACGTTCAATGGTTGGGGGTTAGACACCCCATTGTTCAAAGAGCAAGACGGCTCCTATCGAGCAAACCTATGCTTATCTACCGACCTTTATCGCTTCAAAATTTCGGATTCAGATGGCACCAAGCAATGGACGCTTTCAGGGCATGAAAGTGAAGCCACACTCTGCGAATTAGAACAAGCGATGCCTCTTATCAACACACAAGGTATTGGCAATGATCTGCTGCTCTCTCCCGCTGTCGCTGGTCAATACTCCTTGAAGGTGCAATTTAGCTCTTCGACGCCAACGATCACCGTAACCAAGGGGGAATACAATAATCTATCAACACCTCAACGCGAGCCTGTTAACACACATCTGATAGAGGTAGCGGACTCGCAGCCTAGCTGGCAACACCCTGAATTTGCAATGTCACATGACCAACTATTCCAGCAGCTCACCATCTCAGAGACACAGTCATTCCCGTTTGTGTTCGGGGATAATGTCGATGGTTACTATCATGGAGAAACCTATAGCTATGTAAACGGTGGGAAATATCGTCACCACCAAGGTTGGATACTGGGCACCTTCGCCAGCTATATCGACGGCAAGTTCAATAACAAGTTAGAGGCTGAGCGTGCTAGCCTGACGCCTTATGGTATTGAACATCATTATGAGAATAGTCGAGAGTCGCTGCGCCTGATTCAAGGTTCCAGACTCGTATCGCTTACGGTATCGTCCAACAAACCGAGCGCTTTGAGCCTAATTCCAGAACTCAACATACCGACGAGTCACTCTCAAGTTCATACTTCAGACTCAAATATCGTCATAGAACTCAGCCCCCAAGTTTGCCCAGACGGCTGCCCAAGGTTTGTCGCTATCGCGAGTAACCATGCTGTACATGCGCGAGAGATCTCGCTAGACGCTCACCCTGAACTTCGCGACCTAGTTCAGCTCTCAGAGAGCAACGCAAAACTCATGCTCACGACGTCAGATAACCAAACTGAACTTGTCGTCTACCTCGGCTTTGCTGAAACCCTCAAAGCCGCTAGTTCATTGGTTAATCAAGCGGTCAAAAATAACGAACACGTTCTTCACCAACAGCGGATTTATGAGTTCTTAACCAATAATTATTTGTGGACCAACGACCTTGAATACAACCAAGCCGTCATGTGGTCGCGCCTTGCAAGCCGAACCTTTGTGAGTCATGAGTTCGGCACGGGCATTTGGGCTGGATTACCTTGGTTCAAGGACTGTTGGGGCCGCGACACCTTTATCGCGCTGTCTGGTACAAGCCTGGTAAATGGTTTATTCAATGAAGCAAAAGAGATCATTGAAAACTTTGCGTCCATGCAGATGCTCGACGAAAATTCCACAAATTACGGCCGAATCCCGAATCGAGTGACGAGTAAAACGAACATCATTTATAACACCACCGATGGCACTCCTTGGATGATTCGTGAAGCCCTTGAGTACATCAACTACTCTGGCGATGTGGCGTTCGCTAAGGCCATTTACCCTACTCTCAAGCGTTTCATCACGGGTGTCGAAAAACACTACTTGAATGAAGATAGCTTGAATAAAGATGGCTTGAACGAAGATTATTCGAATAAAGATAGCCTGATGGCACATCGCCACCCTGATACGTGGATGGATGCAAAAATTGATGGGATGACACCTTGGTCTCCTCGCGGGCCTAAAGCCAATGACATCCAAGCTTTGTGGTTTGAAAGCTTAAACTGCGCTATTCAACTCGCTATTCTGGTGGGCGACTCTGAATCAGAAAAGAGCTGGACAATCCAAGCCGGAAAAGTGAAAGAAAGTTTCGCCACCAAGTTTTGGGATGATAAAAACCATCGCCTAGCCGATCATTTATCACAAGATGATGTGCCTGATTATAGCGTACGCCCAAATCAGTTGATGACGATTTCAATTCCTCAGAAAAGCCAGCTTAATCAAAATGAAAGAGAGCAATACATCGTCAAGAACGCGGTAGAAACGCTATTGTTCCCATGGGGGATCTGCTCCTTACAACAAGAGCATGTCGATTTTCATCCTTATCACGACAATCAAGCCATGTACCACAAGGACGCGGCTTATCACAACGGGACGATCTGGGGGTGGAATGCGGGCTTTACCATTACGGCGCTCAATAAGTTTAAGCAGCAAGATCTCAGTTACCAACTATCCAAAAACTTGGCAAAACAGATCCTTACACAAGGCTGTAGAGGGACAATGAGTGAGAATTTAGACGCTTTCCAAGATAGTGACCGCGACCTTGTAGAATCAGGGACGTTCGCTCAAGCCTGGTCTGTTTCAGAATACGCTCGTAACGCGCAACAGGACTATTGGGGATATTGCCCACGCTTATTGGACAATCAGATACTCCTAACACCAAACTTCCCAAGCTGTTGGAGCGAATTAGTGGCTTCGTTGCCTTTTGGTCAAGGAAACCAGCTACGACTGTCATTTGAATCCAAAAATGGGATTTCTCATTACAAGATTCAGTCAAATCTAGAAGATACGGTAAGTCCCGAAATCACATTGGTGCTTACGCTAGACATAAACCATGAGTCTGTTGCCGTAATCTCGACACCATTAACACAATCGTTGGAGATCATGATCGACAGTCACCAACAACAGGTCACGGTCAACGACAAACAAGCGCAGTTTGAGATTCAACCAAAGCCAAATAACGCCATCTTACGCGATTTACAATTTGCCAAGCCCGACTTTGCAAGGCAACACAACAGTTTGATGAGCAAGGACTACTTGTTGAACAAGCGCAATAAGCAAAAATTGTCAGCAGCCAAGGACTAGCTTTGCTGATACTAAGCCTATCGCTTTATAGACGTATAAAGTGATACGGCTATAAAGCGATAAAAAAGCAGGCCTAATACACCGTTTACGAAGACAAAACGGAGTTAGGCCTTCTTTTATTGTCTAAAAATAAAGTCGATAAAATCCGGGAATCGCAACGACCAAGCCAGTTCATTGTGTTGATGACCTTGTCCTTCTTGATAAAACAGCGTCACGTTCGGCTTTTGAGTGAGTAACGTGTTCATTGCCCTTGAACCACTCAGATAAACGTCAGCAAAATCTACGCTTGCCTCTTCACGCGCTTCATTCGTTCCCATATCCATATATATTTTCGTTGGAGACAGAAAGTTAAACTCTTTCATATACTCAAAGTATGAGGGTTTATTGAACCAAAACGCCGGAGAGAAAACCCCAAGCACGCCAAAGGTATTCTGGTACAGTGAGCCACCATATAAGCTAATTAGCCCGCCCATTGAACTGCCAGCAAGGTACGTAAACTCTCGATGCGGCTTTGTTCTGTATGTTTGGTCTATATAAGGCTTCAATGTA
The DNA here is from genome assembly GCF_041472735.1 of Vibrio sp. 10N.261.46.E11. Lineage (NCBI taxonomy): Bacteria > Pseudomonadati > Pseudomonadota > Gammaproteobacteria > Vibrionales > Vibrionaceae > Vibrio > Vibrio sp. 10N.261.46.E11. The sequence continues at coordinate 162,338 of NZ_JBFRQW010000002.1, read as the reverse complement.
TGACAGATAAACGCCATATATTCGTCCCCTTCGCCACCAAATTTAAGCAGTTCATCACCAACACCCAGCTCTTTTATCTCTTGGTTAGCGCGCCAAGGCGAATACTCATTATAACGCTCCATGCCATTAAGCTCATGACTGCTGTCGATGGCGACAACAATTAACCCTGATAACTTACCGAGCCTTTGCATCTCATCGAGTGTCGTTTGTGCATCCCAACACATCCCATACGTCGCTGTAGACTTCTCAAAGACATTCTGCCCATCATGCATGTATAAGACAGGATAAGCGTGTTCTGCTTGGTGATACCCCGCAGGAAGGTAAATGCGGAGCGTTCGAGTTCGATTCAACTGTGGAATAAAGAACTCATCGATAATTATCAATTCAGATTGCATAACGACCTCTAAACTTGAAGTGTCTATAAATTCAGATACAAAAAACGCCCCTTTAAAGGAGCGTTCTATCTTTATCTCTATCTTTATCTAAGCGACTAAGATACTGGGCTGCTAAGCCATTAAGCCTACTAATCTATTAAGTTATTAAGCTAACAAGCTAACAAGCTAACAAGCTAACAAAGCTATTTTGCGTTGACGGCTCGCACAAAAGCTTCTTGTGCACCTTCAACATTCAGCGCCTTCGCTTCATCTAACAAACCTAAAGCTTTCGGTATATCACCTGACTTCACCGCATTTTGTATAGCAGACAAATAGAAGTCTTTTGTCTCTTGCTGCACACGTATCTGTGTGTCTGCTTTCTTCGGTACAACAGCTGTTGCAGTCGCTGCCATAGCGGCAGGGGCAGCAACGACTGGCGCTACGGCAGGTTTAGCACGGTAAGGGCGAAGTTTTAAAGTTTTAATTTCTAACTCTAAACGACCACCTAATTGATTGGTGTATACCGGATCGGTGACCATAGGCATCACCTCACCAAATTCTTTTGCTCGCAACTTTGCTGGGTGATCAACTTTCACCTTATTGCCAAGCTCATCAGCAGGCGTGTAGATAATAATATAAGGTGTCTTACTCGCATCAATACGCAAGCGCTCGATGTAACTCGTGCGAGTAAAAGCGTCGGATGCCTGAACCTTAAAGTCTTCAAACTTCAATGTTTGCACTGGCTTAAAGTTTTCATCTAGAAGCATGGCTTCTGGAGCAAAAACTGAATCATCGATCATCAAGCTCGATAGCTTAACGACCATCTCCCCTGAGCGCTCGCTGAACTTGAACGCTGCAAAGTGGCTATTACCTGTTGTAAATGTACCGACAGGTGAGCCCAAGTCGATATCAAACTTTAAATCTTCATTGTCATTCAATTGTGCGTATGGGTACTGCGAAAAATCGCTGCAGCATACTTCTGCATTAGTGGGTGCATCGAGTTTAGTTTGAACCTGAGCATCGGAAGCACAACCGCTTAGCAAGGCACCTAGTACCACGGCTAACATAGAGCTTTTATTTGTCATTGTAATCTCTCTCACTATTGGTTGTTGTTGGGGGAAACGGAAAAAGGCAGCCAATGGCTGCCTTATACTTTAAACGGTTTAGAACCAAATTTCAGTGTGTACACCGAATACAAATTCGTCTTTACCGTTATCGATACCAATTTGTTTAGCACTTGCTTCATCATCAGCTTTAATGTAGCTAATGTAAGGCTTAACTTGTGGACGACCGAAGAAGTCAGAGTTCGCTGTAAATGCAGTTGCAATTTCTAGGTTAAGAATATCGCTCTCTACAGCATCACCAGTGCGATTCCAGTAACCTTCATCACCTTCTTCATGTGCATAAGAAGCCGTAGCTTCTAAGCGAATGTTGTCGTTCAGTTTGTAAGAAGGACGAGCAGCAACCATGTAACGAGTCAAACCGTCAGCACCAAACAATTGGTCAAGAGCTGTAAAGTACACGGCTTCCGTACCTAACTGCCATTTTTCAGAGATGTTAAGCACACCGTAAGAAGTTAAGAATAGAGACTCAGCTTTATCATTGCCGCCAGACCAACCACCGAAGTTAACACCACGGTTTTGCATTACACCAGAACCATAAGCAATGACATTTTGAGTCCAACCGTCTAGGCCATAGTAGCTTGTGTTTAGTGTCACAGAAGCACCGAAACCATCTTGATCTTCACCATTATTAATGTGTTTCTGACCATATTTAAAGTCAAAGTCTAGGCTGCCGATACCCGCATCTACGCCGTAGTAGTACAAATCGATAGAAGAGAGAGTTTCTCTTTCTTTTGCACCGTTTTTATTAACTTTACATTTATTAGGATCTGTCGATGTAGTACCATCTTTTTGCTTACAGTCTATCGCGTAAGAATCTGCAGCACCCGCATCAGGATCAGCCATTACATAAGCGATACCAGCAGTATGTCCTGCAAGCTTAGTTTGAATACCTGCACCAATACCAGATGATTGTTTCCAGAACTCACCAGATAAAAGACCTGCTGCACGGTTTAGGTAACGTTGACCACCCCAAATAGAAGTGTCTTCACCTAAAATGCCGCCGAGCTCAACAAAAGCTTCTTTTACTTCAAACTGAGAATCATCATTCTTCTTTTGTCCGCCTTCAGAAGAATAAGCGTATGAGTTACCGTTACCATATTCAGTACGAAGAACGTAGTCGGCCCACACACCATTTTGGTACTCAGAGTGCTTCTTAATTACAAATTCAACTTGGTTAGTACTCTTACCGTGAGTACCCGCTGTTTTGTAATCTGGCTTACCGAATTCAGTGTCTACTGTTTTACCGTCGACAACACGAACGTTAGAAGACATGTAACCGTGAACTTCCCAGCCGTCAGTGATAACGTCAGTAGGGTTTTTCACCTCTACTTCCATTGCAGAGTCACCACTTGTTACATCAAGTGCAACGTCATTTTCTGCGAACGCTGAACCAGCGACAAGTGCAGAAGCCACTGCAGCAGCAATCAAACTTACTTTTTTCATTCTTAACTCCATTAAGGACGATTTATTTTAGGTTTTATATTTTTGCTCTCTTGCGACAACCAAAGGCAGTAATGGCGGGCGTAAGATAGAGAGGTTTAGGGTTTCCCCTGATTCGTTTCAACGGAGCCAATATTAAGAGGGGATGACAAGTTTGACTTCCTCCACCCCGAACTAAATTAAGGGGGATGAGAAGGGAGTAGAATTTATACGGAATGGTGTTTTAAGGGGTTGGATCACTTAATTTAGGAGGAGTAGACAGCACACAGATCTAATTATTCAACATAAGTGAGATCTACTTCAAATATATAATTTGAACTTCATCGATGAATTATTTTTCAACAAAATTTATTCTCTGAAGTTGCTTGACCTTACTGGGACAAAGCCTTTTACTAATAGTTCACTGATGTTGATAAACGAACAAGAAATCAAGCAATGACTAGAACGCTCGCTCGCCCTTATCCACTAGGCGCTACGCTAGGTAACACTGGCTGCAACTTCTCAATTTATTCTCCTGACTGTAAATCCCTCTCTCTCGCTCTTTTTGACGAGAACGATGAGTTCACCACTTATAAATTGGAAAATGAATACGCTGATATCAGATATGTATTTATTGAAAGTATTAGAGCAGGACAAAAATACGGTTTCATTGCAGAAACAGACAACGGACCTATCCTACTTTCAGACCCGTACGCTAAAGCAATAAGCGAACCGCTCGATTATGCAACGCCCTATACCAATGAAAAGAGCTTTTCGATGGCGAAATGTATCGTTGTCGATGACTCGTTCGATTGGCAAGGTGTGGAAAAGCCGCGTATTAGCCGCGAAGAGACCGTTCTTTTTGAAACCCATGTAAAAGGCCTATCTCAACTTCATCCTGAAGTAGCGACCAACACTAAAGGCCGCTACTTGGGGTTAGTTAGCCCGGAAATGCTGGCATTCTACAAACAGCAAAATATCAATTCTCTACAACTTTTACCTATTGCTGCGTGTATGCATGAACCCCACCTATTGGATATGGGGAAAGTAAACTATTGGGGTTACAACCCATATCTGTTTATGGTGCCAGACCCACGCTATGCAGAAAAAGACGCAGTTACTGAGCTCAAAACCGCGATTCGTGAACTGCACCGCAATGGTATCGAGGTCATCCTTGACGTCGTATACAACCACACAGCTGAAGGTGGTGAAGGGGGTACAACCTTCAACCTAAAAGCACTGGATAGCCACTACTACATTAAGCATGGCTGTCATTACGCGAACTTCACCGGTTGTGGCAATACGGTCGACCTCACCCACCAACCAGCACTGAACTTAGTAATGGATACACTGCGCTACTGGGTTAGTGAGTTCCAAGTCGACGGCTTCCGTTTTGATTTGGCAGCAACACTGGGGCGCGAAGGCGATAACTACAATCCTGAGGCTGCTTTCTTCAAAACCGTTGCCCAAGACCCGGTACTGAAAGAAACCAAGTTAATTGCAGAACCATGGGACATCGGGCCAAATGGCTACCAAGTTGGTAATTTTCCTTTGGGGTGGAATGAGTGTAACGACAAGCTGCGAGATATCACTCGTAGCTTCTGGCGTGGTGATCAAGGCTACTTGAAAGAGTTTGCGACTCGCTTAATGGGCTCTCGTGACATCTACAGTGCTGCGCACTGGCCGTACAAATTAACCGTCAACTACATCACTTATCATGACGGTTTCACCATGCAAGATCTTGTTTCTTATAAACATAAGCACAATGAAGAAAATGGTGAGAGCAACCGCGATGGACACGGTGATAATCGCTCTGAAAACTATGGAGTTGAAGGCAACACAGAAAACCTGTTAGTTATCGCAACCCGTGAAAAGCAAAAGCGTAACTTCATGGCAAGCCTGCTGTTTGCATTCGGTATTCCGCATATTTTGACGGCCGATGTGTTATCTCATACTCAAAAGGGTAACAACAACGCGTACTGCCAAGACGGCGTCACCAGCTGGCTTAACTGGGAAAGCTCGGAGCGTAAAACCTACTTCAAGGCTTGGTTATCTGAGATGATCTCCGCACGTCAGCAATACATGGTGCCGTTTATCAAAGCATTCAGTGGTGAAAAACGTAACTCTAACCGTATATTCTGGAGCCGTGTTGATGGCACAATCATGGAACATGATGATTGGAACCGTTTAAGCTCTGTAGCCTTACATTTAGGCATCGGCAAAGATGGCGACGAGTTGATTTATCTGATCAACCAAACCAACGCACCTGCTCGATTTTCTTTACCGAGCGACCGTAAGCAAGACTGGGTAACCATCTGTGATACCAACTTGCGAAACGTGAAACCGGGTCACGCCGAAGGTGAAATGCTGTTATCTCCCGTTTCAATGGCAATTTTACACTATTCGCCAAACAAGACTGATTCGGTTGAGGGTAAAGCTAAACCTGCTTAATAAAACGCCAGAAATCAAAGAAGCCGGTTCATTTTTATGACTGGCTTTTTTATTAGCTGAACGTCACAAACTCAATTTTTTATATGGAACATTTTGCATTGATGTGATTACGAAAACTGTTTAGTATGGCCGTACTATAAAAATGAATCTATAACGTCTTTGGATATCATGGCTTTACCTAAAACATTAATTCGGCTTTTTAAACCATACATTATTTTATTAACTGGAGGGATGCTCTATCTTGCTGCAGCTCAACTTGAAAAAGTAGAAACGACGGCAAAAAAACAATCACTATCAAATATTCGTATCGCTAGTTCCATCATCAATTCCAACATCGAAGCCACATTCGGCAAACTCTATTTTTTGGAAACCAGTTTAAGCTTATCTACATCAAGCGCAGTCGGTGAACAAAAGTTCAGGGATATCAGTGACAATATTCTTAAAAGAACACCTAACTTCTCCGATATTGTTCAATACCAGCCTCAATCCCAACAATATATCTCAACTCGTGGTCTGCCTCTTTCTCATGAGCAGATAGATGCCATCCAATGGAATCCGGTAGATAGTGTTGTAGAAGGTTTTTACATCTCTTCTATCTATCAAAAACCCGATGGTCGTTGGGTTTTCGCAATCAAACACACGGCGAAAAAGTTGAACAAAGAAATATGGATTGAGTTTGACCTTTTGCATACCACGCAAGGCCTGAGAGACTTAAAGACATTAGACCGTGGCTATATGTTTGTGGTTGATCGAGCAACCGAACGATTGGTTTTCCATCCTGATCCGAAACGCATTGGTTCCAAATCCATCAGCTATCATGCAGGAATAAGCCATCAGCTCTCACAAGGTGAGACCGTCGGACAACACGAATACTACTATCAAGATAATTTCAAAATAACGGTATTTGATGCTGACAACAGCTTAAACTGGGTATTCGTCTCGGGCACTGATCGTCACGACATACTCACCAGCTCACACCAATTTACGCTAACTGGCGTGGTACTCGGGTCACTGCTTCTATTATGGATTGGCGCGCACTACCTGGCTCATCGCTTGAACATATCGTTGTCTCAACTGAATAAAGTTGATGATCTCGCCAGCTTTAAACGAGAGTTAAAAGCTATATTCAATAGCTTTACCTATCAAAAAGGCATTCAATTCTGCCTTTATCAAGCAGAGAGCCATTCATTCAGTACCATCGATTATCATGGAAACAAATCAACGGTACATTCTGACAAAGCCCTTGCTGAGCGATTTGCTCCCGAGACCATGGTTTATCGAAGCAGTAAATACGCGGATCCATTGGCTCGTAAACTCAAAATACTCCAACGCCACTACTGTATCCCTTTGCACTTTCGTAACCAGCTAATCGCGATAATTTACGTCAATGCTCCCCTGCCGGTCAGCCAAAGTATTTTACGTATGATCAAAGATTACACGGAAGTCTCGTTGTCTAACTTACTGCTCCACCATCAATTGAGCAGTAAAGATCCCATGACTCAACTAGACAACAAAAGTAGCTTTAACATCGCGATCGACAATTACGCGTGCGAACCCGATACCTATGTCGCTCTACTCGATATCGATAACTTTGACCACGTAAATCGAGCTTACGGTGAAGCGATTGGCGACAAGATGATAAAGCTTGCCGCAGAAACGATGCGTTCTTCCTTTCCTAAGCCAAAAGGGCTTTGCCTTGCTCGAGTTGGGGACAAGGAGTTCGCCGTTTTATTCAAAGCGAATGATGCGAAGGATGCCAAGCACCAATTGGAACAATGTCGAGTCAGCATCGCCGAGAAAACCATAGTCACTCCGGATATCACATTGTCACTCAGTATCAGCGTCGGGTTTTCGCAAATAGACGGAGAAACAGACTCTGCTTTAGCCCTTGCCGAACAAGCAAAGCTTATCGCACTACAACTTGGAAAGAATCGAGTTGAAGGTCACATTAGAAGCGTAGCCAAAGCGTCGTAGACATTAGCTAACACGCTCGAATCACACTGATTGGTACGATACCGATAACCAAAAAGCACCTAGGATTAATCCCCTAGGTGCTTTTGTTTTTATGGAAAGTCATTACAATGCGCCTTCACTCGACAATATTCCCCTTTCTAACGACACGAACCTTATGAAGCTAAGTAACCGACTGCAAACTCTCCACTCCCTTGTCAGCAATGACTACCAACACATTTGGGACTGTTGTTGTGATCATGGCTTCTTGGGTGTTCAATTGTTGTCGGATAACAAAGCACCGCAGATTCATTTTGTCGATATTGTTCCTTCTCTGATGAATGAACTGGAAGGCAAGCTAACGCGTTACTTTCCCCAAGATAATTCAGACCAACAAGCGGTTATCAGCCAATGGCAAGTCTACTGCATGGATGTCGCAGCGATTCCATTGGAAAAGCACACTGGCAAACATCTGGTCATTATTGCGGGTGTGGGAGGCGATCTAACACAAAAGCTCGTCGACGATATTCATTGCAAGCATCCAGACAAAGCGATCGATTTTTTGCTTTGCCCGGTTCATCAGCTGTTCGAGCTAAGAAGCCATTTAAAAGCGCTCAAATTCGGTCTTATTGATGAAGTGCTGATTGAAGAGAACCGCCGTTACTACGAAATCTTATTGGTCAGCAATAACTCAGGCGAAGCTGAACAGAGCCGATCGGTTAGTGAAATATCAAACGTGGGTGACAAGATCTGGTTACCGAGTTGTGATGAACAAATGAAGGTATCTCAGCAGTACAAAGCCAAAACACTGCAGCACTACTTACGTATTCATCAAGGCCAAGAGAAGCAAGGTAAGCCTAGTGAAGTGAAGCACATCATTTATGCGTACCAAGCCATTTAACAGTAGTAAGCACTAACAATATCGCTTACCTGTGGTAAACCTAAATCAATAAAAAAGCCGATAGTTCAATGAGCTATCGGCTTTTTTTAATGTTGTCGCTTAGGTTTGAGCTTACTGTTCTTGTTTCTTATGAGCCGCATCTGGCTCATCAGTCGTTTCAACCTCAGAGGGGGTATCAACCCCATAAACCGTATCAAGATAAGCATCTTTCTCTTTCCACGTACTATTCAACCAACTGTGGAAACGACGTTTAAACGCTTTATCTTCAAAATAATTACCATTCACGTTCTCATCCATTGGGTGCAGTTTAATACGCACCACCACCTTGGTCATTTTACCCTTCAGCATGTCTTCAAATGGAGAAGCCTGATTTTCTGGGTAAGCTAAAGTCACATCCACAATACCATCCAAGATTGGGCCCATTGCCGATAGAGCAAACGCCACACCACCGGTTTTTGGCTTGAGTAGATGTCGATACGGTGTTTTCGCCGTCGCCAGTTTCTCGTGGTTTGCACGAGTCCCTTCCACAAAATTCACCAGGGTTGTCGGTGCCCATTTGAACTTAGTACATGCCTTATTAATTGCATCGAAATCATCATTGCGACGCTCAGGGTTACGAATCAAAAACTCACGTGAGTGTCTTCGCATGAATGGCATATCCAAGCCCCAACAGGCCAAGCCCACAAAAGGTACGTACAGCAATTCATGCTTAAGGAAGAACTTGGTCATTGGCATCTTGTCTTTCAAGATCGAAGACAAGATCACGATATCCGCCCAGCTCAGGTGATTCGACATCATCAAGTACCACTGTTTAGTTGAGATGTCTTCCCCGCCCTCAACTTGCCACTCGATATCGTTATTCACATTCAACATCCAAAGATTGAGCGAAGCCCAACACCAAAATGTGAAATTCGCTAAACGAGTACATGACTTTTGAACAATAGAGATTGGAAGAATCAGTTTGATGAGGCCAAAGAAGCTCACGGTAAACGCAGTCATTGCGGTATTGATGGTCACGAACAACACGTTCAAGGCCATACGAAGATTATCAAGCATAAAACACGGCTATATTGAGATCGAAAGCCGCCATTATACTCATCTATAAAATATTCTCTTTAGTTATTAGACCAACAACTCGGGGATCGAACCACTCTCGCGCCATGAATAAATTCTCAGATCTCCCTTCCCCTCCGAACAAGGCACCACACACCGGAAAATTCAACATTCAACATTCAACATTCAACATTCAACACCCGAAAGTAAGATCCATTCGATATTGATGAACTTATAAGCAAACTACTTCGTACTGCGATTTTCAGTGTTCAATAAGTGAAGATAAAAGACCAAATAACCATAGTAATTACAATGACTAATGGTGATAGACAAGAGAAATAAACTCTAGCACACTGAACAAAGCTGTTAATTTTAACCCCTTATCAAATAAACATAATTGGGGTATTCATTTTTTAGGTAAGAGAGGAAGCCATGCTCAACATTGCTTTTTTTAGCTCAAAATCATACGACGAAAAATCATTCAACTTAGCGAAAGGCGAACTCAACGCCGAGTTCCATTTTCACGATTTTCGACTCACGACAACAACAGCAAAAATGGCGCACGACAACGAAGTCGTTTGTGCGTTTGTAAACGATGACCTATCGCGAGATGTGCTAGAGATTCTAGCAAAAGGCGGCACCAAACTGATTGCGATGCGTTGTGCAGGCTTTGATAAAGTCGACCTAGACGCAGCCAAAGAGTTTGGCCTGCAAGTGGTTCGCGTTCCTGCTTATTCACCAGAATCAGTAGCAGAGCACACTGTCGGCATGATGATGTGTTTGAACCGTAAACTACACAAGGCATACCAACGTACTCGTGATGCGAACTTCTCCCTAGAAGGCTTGGTAGGCTTTAACTTCCACGGTAAAACCGTTGGCGTGATTGGTTCAGGTAAGATTGGATTAGCAACGATGCGCATTCTGAAAGGTTTGGGCATGAACATCTTATGCTACGACCCATATCCAAACCCATTAGCCGTTGAACTGGGTGCTAAATACGTGGAATTGGATGAGCTTTATCAAGAGTCTGACGTAATTTCTCTGCACTGCCCAATGAGTAAAGAGAACTACCATCTGTTGGATGCGACTGCATTTGAGAAAATGAAAGATGGCGTGATGATCGTCAATACCAGCCGCGGTGAGTTGCTTGATTCGACAGCCGCAATTGAAGCGTTGAAACAGAGCAAGATTGGCGCGCTTGGCCTTGATGTTTACGACAACGAGAAAGAGCTGTTCTTCCAAGATAAATCTAACGATGTGATTGTCGATGACGTATTCCGTCGTCTATCCGCTTGCCACAATGTGCTGTTCACAGGTCACCAAGCTTTCTTGACCAAAGATGCACTGTTCAACATTGCCAATACAACCCTAACCAGCGTTGACGCTTTCTTTACAGGTAACACCAGCGGCAACGAACTCGTCGAATAACAAGCTAGGTTAATAACGGTTCGGGATTACTTTAATTGCAGACTGTTTTCTAAAATATAAAGCCACGCGAGTTCTGGATGAACAGCGTGGCTTTTTGGTTTATGCCTGTATCGTAAACAAAACTAGATGCAGAAGTGGCAATCCTCGATACCTAACCCGTATGCACCTTTTTTGATAGCCAGATGCTCTTCCCCTGCCTTCACACCCATCTCATAACCTGCATCCAAGATGCTTTGATCCATAGTCAGTCGCTTAACCGCGAACGTTTCCGGTGGCGCTATCACCTTGATGGTCGCATCTTTTGGTGGATTACGAATAAACTCCAAAGATTGGTTGTAGTTTTCAGCTCGCACCGCCATCGACTCTGCAATATTAGGGAATTTCTTTAGTAGCTTTTTCAGCATCCACTGATACTTCTGGGGTTTCATTCGGTAGCTTAATGGGTGAGATAGAATCACCGTAATGTCTCGCGCACCCCGACGGTATGCTTCGCGAACCGGAATCGAATCCGCAACACCACCATCGGTATAACAGCCACCCGAAAAGCACGGTATTTCACGGTAAGCGATAGGTAAAGCTGTTGTCGCTTCCACCACGTTGGAAAGATTTTCTGGCTTGATATGATAGTAGTCCGCACTGCCAGTATCGACGTTAGTCACAGCAGCAATCAGTGGGATACTTGAAAACATCTCACCGCAATCGAGTGGATAGCGTTGATTTGATTCATTCCATAACCACTTCACGTCTACCAAATTGCCGCCTTTGGCAAAGCGAGCAGGGTTAAAGAAGGTTTTGTCGGTCGCCATCGTGGTAATCACGTTGTAGCTGCGTTTTGGTGCTTGAGATAAGTAACCAACCAAATTGGACACACCCGCAGATACACCGATGGCAAAGTCATAAGGACGGAAGTCGTCTTGCATAAAGGCGTCTAACACTCCGGCAGCGAAGATGCCTCTCATTGCTCCACCTTCAACGATTAATGCGCTGTTACTCATCTCAAACTCTTCTACTTTATAAACTGATAGTCGTAGAATAATTCGATCACTCTTACAAAGATAATGGGCTGAGTTTATTAATTTGATAGGCAAAAGCTATCATTAAATATCAACTAAGATTCAATAGCTTATTAAGCCATAGGATCAAAAAAGGCCGTGAGTGCATCACTCAACGGCCTATTGATTAACCAATTATATTATCGATTACGAATTAAACTCGCTTACATCGATTTCAAGTAGCTTACCAATGCCTTCTCCGTAAGCAGGGTCGGCTTTGTAACAGTGTCTTAGGTGACGCAGTTGAATCTCTTTAGGCACACCGCCTAGGTTACGAGCTGTGTTATCAAACAGAATCGCTTGTTTTTCTGGTGTCATCAGACGGAATAGGTCACCCGGTTGCGAGAAACAATCTTCATCTTCGCGGTGATCCCAATGCGCTGCAGCACCATCTAGGTTCAATGCTGGCTCTGCAAAGTCTGGCTGCTCTGCCCATTGGCCTTCGTTGTTTGGCTCATAGCCAAGTGTGCTACCAAAGTTACCATCAACACGCATCGCACCATCACGGTGGTAGCTGTGGACAGGACAACGAGGTGCGTTCACTGGGATATGCTGATGGTTAACACCTAAACGGTAGCGCTGTGCATCACCGTAAGCAAACAGACGGCCTTGTAACATTTTGTCTGGTGAGAAGCTGATACCCGGAACCACGTTTGCCGGGTTGAATGCAGACTGCTCTACTTCAGCGAAGAAGTTTTGTGGGTTACGGTTCAGCTCGAATTCACCCACTTCAATCAATGGATAATCTGCGTGTGGCCAGATCTTAGTAAGATCGAACGGGTTGTATGGCACTTTCGCCACGTCCGCTTCTGGCATAACTTGTACTTTCAACGTCCATTTCGGGAAGTCTTGGTTGTCGATGCTGTCTAGCAGATCACGTTGGTGACTTTCGCGATCATCGCCGATCACTTGTGCCGCTTCTGCATCCGACAAGTTCTTAATACCTTGCTGAGATTTGAAGTGAAACTTAACCCAGAAACGTTCGTTGTCTGCGTTAATAAAGCTGAATGTGTGGCTACCAAAACCGTGCATATGACGGTAAGTTGCTGGGATACCACGATCACTCATCACGATGGTGATTTGGTGAAGCGCTTCAGGTAGCGAGGTCCAGAAATCCCAGTTGTTCTTCGCGCTGCGCATGTTGGTGCGCGGGTCGCGTTTCACCGCATGGTTTAGATCTGGGAATTTAAGAGGGTCACGTAAGAAGAACACGGGCGTGTTGTTACCTACCATGTCCCAGTTACCTTCTTCGGTATAAAACTTCAATGCAAAACCACGAATATCACGCTCTGCATCAGCCGCGCCACGCTCGCCCGCTACTGTCGTAAAACGTGCAAACAAGTCGGTTTTCTTACCCACTTCAGAGAACAGTTTTGCCTTGGTGTATTTTGTGATGTCGTGTGTAACGGTAAACGTCCCGTAAGCACCCGAACCTTTCGCGTGCATACGACGCTCTGGAATGACTTCACGGTCAAAATGCGCCATTTTCTCTAAAAACCAAACATCTTGAAGCAGTTGAGGACCGCGTTTGCCCGCAGTTTGAACATTCTGGTTATGAGCGACAGGACAACCCGCAGCTGTGGTCAGTTTTTTACTCATGGTCTATTCCTTAGGGTTAAAGATGTCACATCGTTGCCACATCTTAGATTTAAGAGGGTTCACTATTTAAAAACCACTAAATTACTATGGATAAAGAATAGACCTGAGTTGAAGTAAAATATAATCGTTTATATTTATCGTTGCTATCTATAAAACCTATCGACCCATGATGTTAAGTAACCAATTGTCAAAGCTAACTTTATTTCAAGATCGCATGACCTAGTTTCAGAGTCGCAGCGATATTTCTCGCCGTTCTGGTAAGGTTTAATTCGGCTTCTAGCAGAACTTGGTTAAATGACTGAGGAGAACGAACCGTACCAAACAAGCTGTTCATTTCATCATAAAGTGCTTCTACTTCTGCTCCCAGTGAGCCAGCAATGCCTATGGTCGGAATGCCTTGTAAGCTCGCACGTTTAGCAATGCCATAAGGCGTTTTCCCTTGCAGAGTTTGGTTGTCCATTTGCCCTTCACCTGTAATCACCAAGTCGGCACCTTTCAATAGATCATCAGCTTGCAAAACATCGAGAACCATCTCAATGCCGGGTTTAATTTGGATATTGAATACCAAACCAAGCCCCATCGGCGTGCCACCAGCCGCGCCATAACCCGTGCGCTTGTGAACCGGCTCATCGCCACCGACATAACCTTGCGTTTCTGCAACTTGAGCAAAATTCTCAAGCGCCTTATCAAGCATTAATACTTGTTCTGGGTTTGCCCCTTTTTGTGGGCCGAATATATGGCTGGCACCGTTTTCACCAAACAGCGGATTATCGACATCACAGGCCAAAATCAAATCGACATCAGCGCAGCGAAAATCTACGCCAGTAAGATCAATAGATGCTAAATCCGCTAATGCAGCGCCACCTCGGCTGAGTTCTTGCACATTATCATCTTGCCCTTTGCTATCTAACAAGCGCCCACCCAAAGCTTGAACAATACCCGCGCCACCATCGTTGGTCGCACTGCCACCTAATCCAAGAATGATCGTTTGAGCACCCTGCTCTATCGCTTCTAAAATCAACTGCCCTGTACCGAAAGACGAAGCTACCAAAGGATCACGCTGCTCTGGCGTCAGCAAGTCCAAACCAGATGCGGCAGCAATTTCAATCAATGCCGTTTTGTTGGGGTTGCGATCGGATGGTTCAAGCATCGCCCATTCAGCATTAACCAATGCGCCCAATGGCCCTTCCACTTGATGTGTTCGCTTTTGTCCTGCTAAACCTTGTAGCAATACATCTACTGTGCCTTCGCCACCATCAGCCAAAGGTAAAGTCACATAGTCAGCGTCGGGGAAGATTTCACGAAATCCCTTTTCAATACACGCCGCCACCGATACAGCAGATAGTGATTCTTTAAACGAGTCTGGTGCAATAACAATTTTCATACTGAGAGATCCAAAAGAATATTAGTTTTGATGAGTGCCCGACCCCAAAATGCCCCTATTGAAGATCAGCAAGCTAATCACTTAATAGAGGCAGTATATAAAGGAATTAGGAGACACATCTCGTTGCAGAGATTAAACCACCCAGTTTGTGAGAGAGATCGACTACTTACATATTGGAATCATAGTTTGAGAACATCGACCGAAACTTTAGACTTGGTAGAGTAGAGTTAAATAAATCGATAATGATATAGTCCACGAAAATCAAATACCTTGGACATGACCATGCATTCTAGCGACATCATCAAATTGGCAAATTTAGGCGTTAATATCGAAATTTCAAAAGACTCTTCGTTGCATCCTTCTGATGCGTTAGAAGTGGTAAAGATTGTTGCTGAAATCGGTAGCCAAATCGTCATCAAGAAAAAATACCACACGGACTACCTGATTCAAATGGCTGAAGTGGGTCGTGATCATGTGACGATCGCTGTTTAAACGCAGCCACTATTTCGAAATCGACAGAACTTCAGCTTCAAAAGTGTAGAGCGACATTTTCTCTTTTCGTTAGGAGCATGGAGAACGCAAAGAGAAACTGGTTAATCGTTACTAGGTATGAACTAACGGTCGAATTATTTAGGCACACCCGGATACGCGGTGAAATACGGTGAATTAACTTCGCGATTCAGCACTTCGAACTTACTCAAAGAATTCAAGTAATCGGTGTCCATGATCTCCACAGCGAGCATTACGCCCGATCTTTCAGCCAACTGCGCCGAAAGCTTCATTCCTTCAATGAACCTCTGGTGAGTGACTTTATCAGCAGGCTCGTAGTAAACGTCATAACCAGCGAGTTGAATGGTGCGAATACCCAATTTGTCAGCCAACGAGATCGCTTTCTCCATATGGATAACCGCTTGCTTACGAATCGCCGGATCTGCTGAACCAAATGGGAACTTGCGATGCGCGCTTAAACACATGGATTGCAGAGGTACACCATGCTTTTCACACTGGCGACGTAGGGCATACACTTCCTCGTCATTCCAATCTAAACGGCTGCGGCGCTCGTCTGATTCATCGACCGATATCTCAAGAAAATCAAAGCCGAGCTCTTTGGTTGTTGCCAGCTTGTCTTCCCAGCTAAGTTCGTTAGGTAGGGCCTTTTCATAAAGCCCTACACGGTGGCGTAACAAGTTTTGATACATAACGCCTCCTAGTTCCAGTAGCGATCGATCTGAGCCTTTAGCGCTTCTGCTGTCTCTTTACCTTTGTCGCCTGCAAGTGCACGGCCTGCGATAAAGGTTTTCGCTTTAATGCCTTCAAATAGGTAAAGGTCTTCAGGCACGATGCCACCCGTGATAGAAAGCTCGATGCCCATTTCAGACAAGGCACGCATCTTCACAAGATCTTCTTCTGTCCAGCCTACACCGGCTAATTCAGCGTCACGAGAACGGTGGTAAATCGCTTGTGAAATACCTAGGTCGACCCAAGATTGAGCGTCGTCCATTGTCAAGTTACCGTAGATTTCGATTTGGATTTCACCGTTAAATTCATCAGCGACTTTCTTACATGCACCAATGGTTGCGATGTGTGCAGCAGCAGAAACGGTAATCCAATCAGCGCCCGCTTCAAATGCCATACGAGCCAAAATAGCACCGCCATCGGTGGTTTTCATGTCGCATACAAGGATATGGTCTGGGTGATTCTTACGAAGCGTAGAAACCGCCGTCATGCCTTCTGCGAAAGCCAAAATAGTGCCCACTTCAATCACATCAACGAAGCTTTCAACGTTGTTTGCCACTTCAATGGCTGCAGGAAGATTTGTTTGGTCTAGGGCGATCTGAATCATTGGTTTAGTCATGTTGTTATCCTTTAATTTGTTCACGTATTAGACGGGCTAAGCCATCATGGTTGTTATCTGTTGAGCACACGCATTGAACGTGTGACTTGACGATGTCATCAGCATTGAGCATCGCTACGCCTAATCCGGCGTACTTGAGCATGGATATATCGTTATGGTTATCACCGACGGCAATTACGTCATCTGCTTGATAACCGAGCTCTGCAATGTATTCAGCAAGGCGTAGGCCCTTACTGTTACCTTTCGCAGCAAAGTCGATTCGGTTTGACCAAGAACGTTCACCGTTGAAGTTCTCTTCTATCCATGGGTGTTGCATTAAACGGTCTACTGAGTCTTGGCTACCTTCCACCACAAACTTCCAAACGTGTTCGGCTTGCTGAGCCGTTTCAATGAATGATTCCACTTGGTAAATTTGAGGGCGATGTTGCTCTGGTGCCGTTTCTGCCCAACTTTCCAATGCCAACATGTAGGCAAATGGGTTGTAGTGTGAGTACGTCATGGCATGCGTGATGTACATGACCATTTTGAGCTGAAACTCTTCTGCCATATCGATGAAGGTCAGTGCTTTGTCTTTATCTATCGCGTTTTGAGTCAGTACCGTTTCAGTTTGATAGTCGTAAACATAAGTGCCGTTACAGCAGATGATTGGCGTATCTAACCCCAATTCGTAGTAATAAGGTCGTGCTGCTGTGTGGTGTCGACCAGTCACAATCACGACATGACAACTTTGTTTGGCTTCTTGGATCGCCTTTTTCAGTTCTGGATGAATCGTGTGATCATCCTTTAACACGGTTCCATCGAGATCTAACGCCAGCACTTTATACATAGAGTCCTCTCACTTATTCCCTGAAGTCGGGCCTATTCAATATTGAAACTACTTAGAGTCGAAGCTCGTTAAACGGCTTACTTAAACGAACAACCGATTTACTGTTGGCCGTAATAAGCATTTTCACCGTGCTTACGTAAGTAGTGTTTGTCGGATAGTTCTGGCTGAATTTTGATACCGCTATTCAAGGTGCGGGTTGCCAAGGCCATTGCAGAAACTTCTTCTAATACCACCGCGTTGTGAACCGCATCGTTGGCATCTTTGCCCCAAGAGAAAGGTGCATGTCCTGCAACAATCACGCTGGGAACGGCCATTGGATCGATTCGACGCTGCTTGAACTCTTCAATGATCACCAAGCCGGTATTTTTCTCGTACTCTTCAGCAATTTCAGAGTGAGACAATCGACGTGTACATGGGATGTCACCGTAGAAATAGTCAGCATGAGTAGTACCCAAGGCTGGAATATCGATACCAGCTTGTGCCCAAATTGTGGCACTGCGTGAATGAGTGTGAACAATGCCACTCACTTCCGGGAAAGCTTTATAAAGCTCTAAATGAGTTGCGGTATCACTTGAAGGATTAAGTTTCCCTTCAACAATGTTGCCTTCTAGATCGACGACCACCATATCTTCAGCTGTCATATCGCAGTATTCGACACCTGATGGCTTAATCGCTATCACGCCATTAGTACGGTCAAACTCAGAGACATTGCCCCAAGTGAATGTCACCAAACCATACTTCGGAAGCTGCAAATTGGCTTCTAAGACGCGTTGTTTCAATTGGCTATATATAGACATAGTTGTCTCCTTACGCTGCTTCCGCTTGCAGTAACGCAGCATCAATTAAACGCGCCACTTCTTCTGGGCTTTTGCATGCGCGAAGTTTTGAGAAATCTTCATCGAACTCAATCAAGTTCGCCACTTGCATGGTACCGTCGATGTGTTCTTCTGAATCTTTACCCGCTAGCGTGATCAGTACATCAACTGGCTCATCAACACCTTCAAACGTAATGGGCGTTTCAAGCACGGTTAACGCAAACCCGGTACGAATCACACCATCTTCAGGGCGGCAATGAGGCAGAGCGAACGCATCGTGAATACAGATATAAGGGCCTTCTTCACCAATCGCTTTGGTAATCGCGTCGTAGTAACGCTCTTCAGCAACACCGGCTTTAACCAATGCGTCAGTACCTAGCTTGATCGCCGCTTTCCAGTCAGTTGCTTTTGCGTTCAGTAGGATAGAGTTATTCTTGATAAGAGATTCTTTTAAGTTCATGTTATTGCTCACTTATATAATTGTTTTTATTGGCTCAGCAGTGCGATACCACTGAGCCGTTTATCATTATTTGTGGAAGTTGTTCTCGATGATGGAAACAAGCTCGTCGCCGAAAGTTTTCACCATAATCATGTTCTTAACCGCTAACTGTTGCTTACCTTCAGGCAGACCCGTGATCTTCGCTGCCAGAGCAACCGAAGTAACGATGATGTCGAATGAACCAAGGTGCGATTTGTAATCAGTGATAGCGCTGTTAAAGGTCGAACTAGGAATGCCTTTCTTGTCCAAGTACTCTTTGATTTTCTTAGAGCACATCATTGAAGAACCTTGCCCTGAACCACAGCACACTAAGACACGAACCGGTTTCTGTTCAGCTGCTGGTGAGACGCGAATTTCTGACGTTGTAGGACCTGATAGAGATTGATCAGTTGCTGTTGATTGTTGTGGTACTGCGACTTCAACCTCAATGCCCTCAGGTGTTACTGCGGTCATTGTTTCAGCGGCAGCTTCTGCGTCTTCTTCAGCTCGTAGTTGTTTAGAAGCGAAGTACATGTAGACACCAGCTACAGCAAGACGCGACATCGCTAAACTGGATGTTTACCTCAGGTAAAGGCTTAACCGATGCTGGCCTCTACAAAGCCGACATGTTAACTGCTGTAGCAGAGCAGCAAATGCTTGAACAGGTCGATAAACTCGTTGTTGTTGTCGACAGTTCAAAGGTTGGACAACGTACCGGAATGCTCTTTTGCAGCACCAAGCAAATAGACATCGTCATCACTGGTAAAGATGCCAACCCCGAAGTCGTCAAGCGGATTGAAGCTCAAGGGACGCAAGTCATCCTAGTTTAAATCGAAGGGCTAACTAGCCCACCAATAATAATAAATTTAGCTCAGTGCCTTAATCAAAATTAAGGCGCTCGGCTCCCTACATCCAAAATTAATCAAATTATTGAAATAAAAGGTATTATCATGAGCAACGTAAACGAAATCACTCGCGAGTCTTGGATCCTAAATACATTCCCAGAGTGGGGCACATGGTTAAATGAAGAGATCGAGCAAACCGTCGTGCAACCGAATACATTTTCTATGTGGTGGCTTGGCTGTACAGGTATTTGGCTAAAATCAGAAGGTGGTGCAAACCTATCAATGGACTTCTGGTGTGGTACTGGTAAAAAAACACAAGCTGTTCAAAAAATGAAAAACCAGCACCAAATGATGCGTATGGGCGGTGTTGAAGCACTTCAGCCAAACCTACGTACTGCAATCTTCCCATTGGACCCTTTCGCTATTAAAGAGATCGATGCAGTTATGGCATCTCATGATCACGGCGACCACATTGACATCAACGTTGCTGCAGCCGTTCTACAAAACTGTGGCGAGCACGTTAAATTCATTGGTCCTAAAGCGTGTGTTGATTTATGGATGAAATGGGGTGTGCCAGAAGATCGTTGTGTTATCGCGAAAGTTGGCGACGAGATTAAGATCAAAGACGTCAATATTAAGGTTCTTGATGCATTCGACCGTACTGCTCTAGTGACACTTCCTGAAGGCACTTCTTCTTTAGACACTGATATCTTAGGTGGCATGGACGATCGTGCAGTGAACTACCTAGTAGAAACGACAGGCGGTTCAGTTTACCACTCTGGTGATTCTCACTACTCAAACTACTACGCTAAGCACGGTAATGACCACAAGATCGACGTTGCACTGCTTTCTTACGGTGAAAACCCACGTGGCGTAACTGACAAAATGACGTCTTCAGACATTTTACGTGCCGCTGAATCTTTGGATTGTGAAGTCGTTGTTCCTTTCCACCACGATATCTGGGCTAACTTCCAAAACGACCCACGTGAAATCGAGATGCTGTGGAACATGAAGAAAGAACGTCTTCAATACGGCTTCGCACCTTTCTTCTGGCAAGTAGGTGGTAAATACACTTATCCAACAGATAAAGGTCGCATGCACTACCAACACTTCCGTGGCTTTGCTGACATATTCAAAAATGACCCAGAACTGCCATACCGCGCGTTCTTGTAATCATTAATATCCACTTTAGCTAGGGAGCGATTCGCTCCCTTTTTTCATCATCTAATAAGGATATTGATATGGTATTACGCGAATTTAAGAATCATTTCAAACGTGGCGATTTAGAATCAGCAATTGCCGTAAACTCTCCAAACAATGATGGCTATTACTTGATGGTTCTAAGCAGCAAGTGGGGAATAAATAGTTTCTTAGAGTCCGACCGAAAGCTGAAACCAAGGGTATTCAAGACCCAACAAGCTCTACTAAATGCGGCAAAATCAATTGGCTTCGGTCATCAATCAGTCGATATGCAAAACTTCTAGAGCCTTCGCCATCCTGCTCTATCAAATGACCCCCTTCGTCTATCTAAATAATTCTAATAAAGCAAGAACAGCCCTTCATAGCCACCTATATCTATTTGCGTGACATACTCTCCGATGTTGCCGTTTGCATCGACAGGCTTCATCGGCACGTCCAATACAATCATCAGCTTCTCTGCCTCATAAAAGCTCGAATTCTTACCGTGGAAATCCGTGCGATACAACACACGACCATTGCTGAACTCTCTCGCTAACACCATATCTTCAGGGCCACCAGCTGCCACCTGATTTTTAGATTGATACATAAAGTACGTGAACGTAGGTAGAACGTGAGTCATACCATTAGGCAGATCAGCATGCACCACTTCACTCATCGATGAATCACCAACGATGGTGTAGTCTGCGGGTTGAGGTGTCGTTGTCGACAGCATCAAAGGAATTGGCTCAAATCCCTGTAGGATCTGATGACTCGGCTCTCCCAAATCAACGGCTAATAACGAACTTGGTTGATAAGCGATATTTTTAGGGACACCACTTTGCCAGAAAGTGTCAGCGGTCGTAGTGTCAGCAGTCGTGTTACCACTTCCATAGACGTAACCATTGCTCCACTGATTAAAATAGCTATGTTGAGCGTGTCGATTAAGGTGATAAATAGCTAAGGTCGAGTATTGGTCTTTCTTCCAATTATCTTCACTATTTCCAAGATACTGGACTCGCCCGTAACGCGTTGTCGCCTGAAAAATAACTCTTTGTCCGTTATAGGCGAGCGCAGAATTATCCCAGAACTTAGAGATCCCCGAGTAACCACTAAACCCAGTAGACGGAAAAATGTAGTGCTCTCTCAGATACAAAGACCCGGCCTCGCTAAGATGAGACTGTCCATTTCGCCCTAGCAAGTTCGCAGTTCCGATGTTCAACCCAATCGACGCATCACTTTCTAAAGCAGATAGATTTTTTAGAAACGCTGAAAATTGTTGCTTGTAGAGATCATCCGCTTGATTCGAACCCGCAACAGCTCCTAACTCTTGAACATGTCCGCCAGAGTGAACATAGAACTGGTTCGAACCAATAAGCTTATTTGTGTCGTCGTTGTACGCACCATTCAAACCTTGGCTTGTCCAACTTTGCTTATAGTACCAATGAATGGCTGATAAATAATCCGCGTTTGCGACGTTCGTTAACGACCAAGATGAATTCGCGCTCCACATTCGACCAAATGGCACCACTCTTGATTCCCAACGAAAACGCGCTGTTGCGTTCTCATTGGTTCGATTTCGATACTCGCTTGGCGACAAGTAGTTATCACCATCTAGGTCTGCAGACACATCAAAACCGCGGATTTTTCGCCATTGGCTGATAGCATTGCCGTCCGGAGTTGTGGTCGGAGCATCGGTTAATTTAACGGTTGGAAAACTGTTTTCAAGTGTTACTTCTTTTAAACGCGGCCTGTCGTCTGCGTTCTCACTTTGCCAACGAACTCTCACAACGTATAAACGACCACCATCCCTCAAAAAGGTTGAACCAAAATACTGGCCGCCACCATAACTCGCCCCACTGCCATCATGAGTTGTGGCTCTTACCCAGTTATCCGGAAGGTTCCAAATAACCGATTGGTTTTTGGTCATATTGAGCGTTTGGTCTTTCTTTACATCGAGCCTTTCCCACTGTGAAACCCTTCCGTGAGAGTCAATCGCTGTTGGGTATTCAATCCAGAATTCGCCGCTGCCAGCAAACTGTGAGAACTTAAAGGTCAGCCTTTCGAACTGTTCAGCATGATAGACATACAAAGCCCCGCCCTGTTCGAAATTCTCAAACACATCAGCATCCCAAGGAGGCTCTTGATGCAGCCAAAAGCCCGCATGATCTTCACTTGCTGTATAGCCCAAGATCATAGGCTTTCCACTTAAGAGAGTATTTTCACCGTGGGTGTTATCAACTTCTGCGAGCACTGTATCTTCAGAAAAATGGAGAAAGAAGTCTTCAAAATTAACGCCATGTAATTCTGCGTTATTACGAAGTTCGTTCTCCAACCAACCAGAATTGAGCTCCAATTTTTGGTTATACATATACCCAATTGTCGTAGCTCGCTTATTGTCGGTTTTATCTGCATAAGAACCAAATACGAGGTCACTGTTCGCAATTTCCCAATCAATGACAGCATTCGCAGACATTGGGGAGCCCGAAAAATCAGCGCCGGATTCATGTTGCCCTGGCAGTACAATCGCTGTACCAACAGCAAAAGAATAGCCGGTGATTAAATATGAAAGAATGAGTGCGAGCAGCCCAGAAATGTAGGTTTTCATGATTCAAACTTCCTAATCGATCCTATTGCCACTCAAAATACCTCATTTAAAATCAATACATTACGCGTCAACTTAGGGAGCAATGCACGAAAAAAGTATCGTCTAGAAAAGTTCATAGTTCAAGTATTAAGCCACCCGGTTCGACGAGCATTTAAGTGTGCCATCGAATACCCGAATGAAGACGACCTGAAACTACCGCCAGCTTAAGGGGGAAATGACGGCTTCAACTCTAAGGCTACTTGAGTTCGGGACGAAATGATTATGTTGGTCGTTATAAAAACCAAATGAGCGCGGATTAGGCTTACTGTGTCAGTATAAAATCGATAAAAACCACCTACGGATGTAAGTGGTTTTCAACGGAATAAATAGAAGGGATATATTTAGGTGCTTGAGTCGCTTTAGCTAGATTTTGTCTACCTTAACAACCTCATCGTTAAATTTAATGTATTCCACATTGGAAATCTTGTCCGTTCCAATCGATTTACCAGAAATTTGTGTCACACCACCAGCCAGCTTTTCAATCGAATAATCGTTTTTGTTACCATTAATCTTCAATACATCGGTACCATCAGAACCATCGAAAGTGTTGTTAGCAGAATTCCCCTCAAAATAATTATTCTGTGAATTACCAAGTATATCTAAAGCCTCAGAACCTACGATTTTCAAATTTTTAATATATTGAGATTTAAAGGTGTACTTTTCTTTATCATCAGAAGAAATTTGGATCTTAAATGTATTATTTAACGACGGATTCGCTTTTAAATACGTATTGACCTTTGCACTATCAATCCTTGCCGTATATTGATGATATTCAGGCAAAAATTCTTTGACGATAGCAAAACCAGTACTATCACTAGGCAAAGTTTCTCGGGTAACGTAACGGTAGTTATCCATTCCTCCAAACTCAGTTTTAAACCCACCGTACAATCCGTAATACGTGTCGACTAGTGCAGCAAAATACTCATGAGAAAAAGTTTGCCCCATCTTATATTGTTCAGGCATTCCTAGATCTTTACCTATATCATCACCGCCCCAGTCGCCATCCCATTGCTCTTCACGTTTTTCATCGAGAGTCGCACCACTTGCTTGTGGGCTCCAGATAGAACTACGAGCTACATAATCTTTGCTAGGATCTTTATCCTCGTAAACATATAGGCCTTTTACGCTGTCATACCGATAATCTTTGAAGATACTCAAGCTATGTTCAGTTATTCTCTTTTGCAGTCCGCCTTTACTACCATCTCCGGTTAAAGGTGCAATTCCTTGAGCTTGAGTTATATGAAGAATTTCCTCTATTGAAGCATCTCTTGTACTAGCAGGACCAGCGAAATACTCAGGCTCACCAACGTATATCGTTTCGTTATAACCAAGCGCTTGGCTATGTACAAACCAACCATATTTTTTGAATAAATCATTATCTAAAGCTATCAACTTTAGATAGTTGTCAGCCGTAGCAGAAGCAAGTTTAGGCTCACGCGCTTTCAACAACCTCAGTAGCTCTTGCTGAAGATTACCAATATCACCTTCTGACGATGCCATAAGAAGCATACCCTGACGCTGACTTATCGATTTAAAGACATCAAGCTTACTCAGTTCTGTATTCGCTCCATTTTCGGACAAAAGAGAAGTCCACACACCAATGGCTTGACGCAAATCCTCATCACTACCTTTTGTCGCAAGAATGGTAATACTAATACTTGAATCTGAGCGTAACGGTATTTTAATAAAGTAATCAAAACCTGCATCTTTCGCTATCTGGTAGTTACTTGGGAATACCGTATTAAAAGCACTATCGACATTGTAATTGGTAATCAAACTCGATTCATTTGGCAAGGTAAACCCTGGGGTTGGCTTAGGTGTCGCTGTGGCAGTGATCTTGCTATCGCTACCACATGCTGAAAGCAAAGGTAAAATTGCGAGGATTGTTATAGTAATTTTATTTTTGTTCATTTAAACACCTTTGAAGCTCAAGTGCACCTACACACATATTTCAATAACTGGCTGTATTTATTACCAATTAATCATAGAAATACTTCCACTTCAATTAGCGATCGTTATATACGTGACACCCATTCATTAAAATAAACTAAATAGCCACCCAGCCATTACATTACATTACATTACCTAAGCACTCAGTTCATTGATCCCCCAAACCTATTTACAACCTTTTGTTCCACTTCCCTTGGTGGTCACGGTCGCAATTCTCTTGTGTATCGAAACTCACGTGCTTATCGATATTCTTCAATGTAATCCCAACTTGACTGAACGCCTTTTGGATGGTCATTGAGACTTCCTGTTGGCCTCCTCCCTCTAGGAAGTTAGCTCTATCTTGATTGGTGTCGAATACGCAGACGATTTTTAAACTCTGCGGAAAAGAAGAGAAATTGACCGTATGAGTCACCCAAAGAAAACCATCGTAGCCTTTCAACGTATCTTCACACACGTCGGTTAACACGTCTCTGATCTGATTTTCGATCTTCTTATCTGATTTACGCATGAAGTAAGCATCCTATTTAACACCTTAAAAAATAAGGTTTTTCAGTCAATATTGTCTTAACCGACATTGGACACTGTGGCCGTTTTAAATGCAAAGTATTTATTGGAAAGCATCGAAGGTGAAGTATTGGATGGATGTTATATTGGGCAACAACGAACTATCTAAGTAACGGCCATGATTCCAAGCAACGACAGAATCACTATGTGAAAAAGTGCCTCTAAATAGCAAAGATCATTAGACTGTTTGCCAATGACTCATCAAACGCTTGCCAAGATCAGAAGGTGTGGTGTTATGGACGACCATCTCATCACATTGATTGAACACCATGAAATGTTTTAGCTCATCACATAAGGCATGAACAAATGATTCATGTTTTTTGATTCGCTCTTCCATAACCAAGTTGCGAATATTGAGTAAGCGACTCTTTCTATCAACCTTACAATCCATTCGTGCCACCAGCTCTCCTTGCCACAAAATCGGCAAACTAAAATAACCAAACTGGCGCTTGGCTTCTGGAACATAGCACTCAAGAAGGTAGTCAAAGTTGAACAATGATTGCATTCGCTTACGTTGAATCAGCAAATTATCAAATGGCGAGAGTATCTTAAGCTTGGTTCTAGAAAGAGGCTGATTCAACAGTTCAAAAGCATCCGGCAGCACATAATAATCAAAGCCTTGAACACTCACTTTCATCACTCGTTTATCTTCAAGCATCTGCTGGAGTGTTTTCTGAATCAGTGGTTTGGTGTTCTTAAGGAGATAGCTCATTTCCGATGCAATGCCCACACCGTTCGCTTCTAAATAACGCGTGATCAGATGGTCGATATACTCTTGTTCCGTTGGTTCAGAGGTATCAATGCCACTCGGCAAAACTCGCTCGGTTAGGTCATACACCTTATGAAAGTTCACTCGGCTCGGCACCATTAAGTCACCTTGCATAAACAAAGTCTCTAGCGCCTGTTTGGCCGGTTTTCCGCCCCACCCGCCGGGGTTGGGTCTATCCCCTTCAAAGTCTTTCGCCATTAATGGCCCTTCGCTCTCAATACGTTTGAGAACATGCGCCATCAGTGCATCATCCTTTTTATACCAATGCTTAAGCTTACCGCTCGCAAACCCGTTCTTTCGATGCAAGCTGAAACGGTAGTCGCGTATGGGTAAATACGCGGCGGCGTGCGACCAATACTCAAACACTTCTCGACGCTCTAACAGCTTATCCAGATGAGTCAGTTGGTAGTCTTGATTGCGATTCCAAAGCGTATGATGGTGGGCTCGCTGAATTACGGAAATGGTATCAATTTGCACATAGCCAAGGTTTTCAATTGCAGACAGCGTATTCGCCAAAGCGCCGCCATTACGTTGCTTTTTAAGTGGTAGCTTCTTAGGTGGCAATTTTTGCGAAAGCAATACCATTTTTTGTGCTTGAGCGAGTGAAAGTGATTCCATGAAATTCAGACTCTAATTGATACCAATGATCGGCTTATGATTCGGCCATAAGCTCTTGAAGGATTTGTTTATACGTTTCTACGGTCTGTGCGCCTGTCACTGCACTCTTGCGGTTGAATACCACAGTAGGAACTGCTGAGATGCCCATGCGCTGCCATTCAAACTCTTGCGCTTCAATTTGCTTCAAGTTCTCGGTGTTCTTTAGGCGCTTCAGTGCCTTCGTTGAATCTAAGCCAACCGCTTCAAGTTCTTGTGCAATCACTTCAAGATCAGACAGATCTTTTTGCTCTGAGAAATGCGCCGTAAAGAAGCGTAGCTTTAACTCAGTCTGTTTGCCGTGCGAGAGAGCAAAATCAAGCAGCACATGTAGGTGACGTGAATTCACCATTCTCATGCTGTCATAGAAATTGAAATCGAACCCAACTGCTTGGCCACGAGCAGCCAGTTGCTCACGGGAGCTTTGGCTCTCTTCCGCGCTAGAGCCGTATTTTCTCATGATATGGTTACGCAGGTTTTCACCTTCTTGCGGCATATCAGGGTTAAGCTCAAATGGCTGCCATTCAAGTTCAATTTGCTCCGCCAAGCCAAGTTCCGTAATGGCTTGCTCTAAGTTTTTGTAGCCGACCACGCACCATGGGCACATTACGTCAGAAATAATATCGAGTTGAAGTTTGTTGCTCATCGTCATTCCAAATGCTCATTGATAAGGCATGTCTGCAGTAAAAGCAGGCATCCAATTTATCTTCAGACTACAACAACCTGAACAATCGTTCAAATTTAACTAAATTCAACATTAACGAACAAAAAAGCCAACTCATGTTCACGAGTTGGCTTTGATAAAAATCGAATCGAGCTTAAGAGCGTTACGCTAGCAGCTTCTCAAGTACTTGGAATACACCCGCGTCAACGTTACTCGGCGCGCCAAAACGTGCGATCTCTTTCAGCTTAGGGTGTGCGTTTTCCATTGCGTAAGAGTGATAGCTCTCTTTGAGCATTTCGTAGTCATTCAGGTAATCACCAAAACTCATGGTCTGCTCGTAAGTGAAACCTAATGTGTTTTGTAGATGCTTAATCGCCGCACCTTTTGACGCTTCAGCGTTCATCACATCCAACCAAATTTTTGCACTCACAACCACTTGGTAGTTCTCACCGAATTTGGCATCAATAGTTGGGTTCACTTTCTCTTGTGAACCATCGAAGTGACAGATAGCCACCTTGATGAAATCGTCTTCTACCGCCAGTAAGTCTTCCACTTGCTCTCGGCGATGGTAGTACTTCGAGATCTCCGCCAGAGCACGCTCATCTTTGGTTTCGATGTACGCTGATTTATTACCACAAAGCACAACGTGTGCACCTTCAATCGCACGCGCTTCTTTAATGATCTCTTTGATGGCATCAGTATCAAGCAAGCAGCTGTAGAGCTCTTGGCCTTTATGCATCACCAATGTGCCGTTTTCAGCAACAAACATCATGCGATCTTTTAGCGGAGCAAAGGTTTCCATCAGGCTGTAATACTGACGACCCGATGCCGCAGCAAAAATGATGTCTTGAGCTTCTAGTCGCTCATAAAGATTGAAGAATTCTGGGTCTAACTTTCCGTGTTCATTAAGAAGAGTGCCGTCCATATCAGCAGCGATAAATTTGATGTTCTGTTGTGGCATTTCAGGGCTTACCTATGAGTAAAGATTAAAGTGCAAATTATGATTTTTCGTTATCTTGTGTAACGGTTCTGCGTTCAATTATATCGCTAGAATAGCCAATGAGTGCAATGCTTTTCGGTCGATTTCTTTGTTTAAATCTAAGATCTTATTTATGCGCAATAAGAAGGTAAAAACAGATAAAAATCGAATATCGAGCTTAACTAAAAACACTGTTCTGAGATGCCAATTTAAGCCGACTTTTAAATTTCGCATTGACCAATAAAAGAAATAGGCCTACCATTAATCGTCTTTTAACGATTATGGAAAGCGAAACATCAATATGAACGAAACTTGCTCTACAACTGGTGGCTGTGCTCTGCCAATCGGACATAGTGATGTCGAAGCTGAAAAGCAAATGGCAACTCTAGCGAAAGCGCTCGCTCACCCGGCAAGAGTTCGTATATTGAGTATCCTTTCAACATTAGAAAAATCGGGCGGCTGCTTAAACAGTGATCTGGTAAGTGAATTGGGTTTGGCCCAATCAACAGTATCAGAGCACCTAAGAATCTTAAAAACCTCAGGCTTCATCACTGCTGAGTCGATACCACCTAAGATGTGCTATCGCATTAACCGAGATAATATTCAGCAATTTGAATCGCTTATCGACACCATTTTAAAATAGATTAACCACGCTTAGTTTGTCGAACACAATAAACTAAGCGTATGTTTTTTTCTTTAAACATCGCATTTCGACGATTAACGATACCAACAAAAGAGATAATATAATGAAACCAAAATTAGGTTTTCTCGATCGCTACTTAACGCTGTGGATCTTCATCGCCATGGGCATTGGTGTACTACTTGGCACCTTGTTCCCACAAATTGAACAGTGGAACGAATCCATGTCTGTTGGCACAACCAATATTCCACTGGCAATTGGCCTTATATTAATGATGTATCCACCTTTGGCTAAGGTTAACTACAACCTATTAGGCACTGTGGTCAAAGATAAGAAAGCCATCAAGCTGTCTCTGATCATGAACTGGGTTGTCGGTCCTATTCTAATGTTCGTGTTGGCACTGACTTTCTTGGGTGATCACCCTGGTTACATGGTGGGGGTGATTCTGATTGGTCTTGCTCGTTGTGTGGCGATGGTTCTGGTTTGGAATGATATCGGCGGCGGTAACAAAGAGTACGGCGCAGCTTTAGTTGCTTTGAACAGCGCATTCCAAGTCGTGACTTACAGCTTTATGGCGTGGTTATTCATCAGCGTTCTACCGCCTGTATTTGGTTATGAAGGCATGATGGTTGATATCTCAATGATCGATATTGCACACAGTGTACTTATCTATTTAGGTATCCCATTCCTAGCAGGCTTCTTAAGCCGTAAGATCCTAGTGTCGATGAAAGGCGAGCAGTGGTACAACGATGTGTTTATTCCACGCATCTCACCAATCACACTGATTGCACTACTGGCAACGATCGTTCTGATGTTCAGCCTAAAAGGCGAAATGATTGTTGAACTGCCAATGGACGTATTGTTGATTGCTGTTCCACTGACTATCTACTTCACAGCAATGTTCTTCATCAGCTTCTTCATTGGCAAGAAGATGGGCATTGAGTACGACAAGAACGCGTCAATCGCATTCACAGCGACAGGCAACAACTTCGAGCTAGCGATTGCAGTCGCTATCTCAGTATTCGGTATTAACTCAGACCAAGCGTTTGCAGGCGTTATCGGCCCACTGATTGAAGTACCCGTGCTGATTTACCTAGTGAACGTTGCGCTTAAAATGAAAGACAAGTACTACAACGGTCTGACGGTTAAATCTAGCGTATAACATCTACATTTAGAGCTAACAAAAAGCAGCATAACTTTGAACAGAAAGGCTCACTCGTTAAACGGTGAGCCTTTTTTTTGTTCAATCTCGGCCAATATTAAGTTTCGTCCAGCTTACGTTTCGTCTAATAGGCCTTTCAGGGCTTGTTCAAGCCAAAGTAGTGCAGGACCTTTTGAGCGTGTTTTAGACAGAACAAGATCAACGGGCGGCGACCATGTTTTGTGATCGAATGAGACATTAATCTCCACTAAACGCTGTTTATTCAGCTCCTCTTCGACAAGGTGCTTAGGTAAATATGCCCATCCAATATCACTGCCGAGGACCATCTCTTTGATCACAATAAAGCTGTTTGACCACCATACCTTTCCGGCAATTAGCGGAAACTGATCCATCACCTTGCCTTTGTCTCCCCTCAACATTAATTGACGATGCGGGAGTAAATCAGAAAGCTTCGCGACACTCGTTTGTGCAAGCGAGTGACTAGGATGACACACGGTAATAAACGGCAAGTGGCCGATAAAGCAAGGCTCAGAGCCGACGTCCAAAGCTGAGTTGGTAAACATCAATCCAATGTCGGCTCTCTCTTCGATAATCAACGGGTTGACCTCTGTTGTAGTACACGCAACCAGTTCAACTTCAGTCGCAGGGAATCGTTTACTGAATTCACTAAGGATCTTAGATAGGTTCGGGAGCAATAATGAATCATCTAATGCAATTTTGATGAGCCCTTCTTCACCGCTACCCATCGCATTAACCGTTACGTTCAGATCTTCAACCTGAAGTACGATCGCTTTCACTTGTTTAAATAACTGCTCACCCGCTTTGGTTAGTGAAGGCTTTCGAGTTGAACGGTCGAAAAGCTCAACATTAAAATCTATTTCAAGATTACTGATGCCTTGGCTCACCGCCGACTGTACCTTACCCAAATGACGAGCACTGGCAGAAAATGACCCTAATTCAACGGCATACACAAACATCTTCAGCTGTTCTATGTTGTACATTCGGTATCTCCCAAGACTTACTATCACTACATGTGATGTTAACTATCTTTATATTATCACTTAATAAGATATTATCTAGCCAAGTCATTAGCCCATAGAGGCTAGAAAACATAAAGAGAGTAAAAAGATGTCACATAAAGAACGCATGTTGCACATGGTGCTATTTGAATTAGTTGCTTTGGTTTTGATGGCAGGGCTTGCAACCTATATTACAGGAAACGGCGCAGGTGAAATGGCAGGCCTAGCACTCGCTATGTCACTAATAGCAATGGGTTGGAACTACGTCTACAACTACGGTTACGACAAGATTTACGGCAATGACCGCAGTAAACGAACCAAGAAAACACGTATTCTGCACGGCTTAGGTTTCGAACTGGGTTTGATGCTGGTGACGTTCCCGCTACTGATGTGGGTACTTCAACTCGATTTTTGGACGGTATTAGTGATGGATATCGGGATTGTTATCTTCTTCGTACTTTACGCGATTGCGTTCAACTGGGCGTATGACTCGATTCGAGCTCAGTTGGTTGCGAAAGGAAAAGTTGCAGCTCTGGTTTAGAGCTATAAGTTCTTAACTTATAACAAGAACAAACACCTAAATTGAAACTGCCAAACGACAACTTAGTTGGCAGTTTATTCATTTATGCATATAAGCTCATTTGTTAACGCCCTTGTTACATAGCAAAAACATCACACAGCCCTCCCTAATTAAGTCTAATTATCCACCACTCACGAAGTAGCGTCACAAATCCAAACAGAAACTCCTCGTACCAGTTGCGCATTCATTTACATATAGGTAGTTTGAGCGGCTTCGCAACCTATCAATTCGAGCAAAGACGTTCATGCGAGCATCTTTTTCGAGCAAAAGTGTTCGGATTAACATTTCAAGTGACTTTAATTAACAATTTTATGCTCAAACGCTCACTTTTGATGTTCGTTTATTTTCGAGTTCGCAAATATATGCACAATACACGTGCTAGATAAGCAAACTAACAAGGACTCGAACATGACAACAAACAAACACCCTTCTTTATTTGGGCAATGCTTGGCTGAATTTATCGGTACAGGATTACTCATATTCTTTGGCGTTGGCTGTGTGGCAGCACTGGTATTAACCGGTGCAACATTCGGACAATGGGAAATCAGCATCATCTGGGGCTTCGGTGTTGCGATTGCAATTTACTGTACTGCCGGCGTTTCAGGCGCACACATCAACCCAGCCGTAACGATTGCACTGGCCATGTTCCATGGCTTTGATAAAGCGAAAGTGGTGCCTTACATCATTTCGCAACTGCTTGGCGCATTCTGCTCTGCTGCGCTGGTATACAGCCTGTACAGCAACCTATTTACTGATTACGAAATCGCACATAACTTTGTTCGTAGCAGCCAAGACGCACTATCAACAGCAGGTATTTTCTCAACATACCCACATGCTTCACTCTCTTTCTTAGGCGCTTTTGCTGTGGAATTCGTGATTACCACTGTGTTGATGTTTGCCATTTTGGCGCTAGGTGATGAGAACAACGGCGCATCTCGCGGTGCAATGAACCCTCTATTGATCGGTATTCTTATTGCGGTAATTGGTGGTTCTTTAGGTCCACTGACTGGCTTTGCAATGAACCCTGCTCGTGACTTCGGGCCAAAACTTTTTGCTTACTTTGCAGGTTGGGATTTCGCACTAAGCGGTGCTCGTGATATTCCTTACTTCATCGTTCCAATTCTTGCTCCAATTGCTGGTGCGTGTTTTGGTGGTTGGTTGTACCCACGTGTTATTGGTGCTTACCTACCAGTAGAAGGCCAAGGCTGCACAATTCCAAACCAATGTGAAACAGAAGAAGAAGCTGAACAAGCTCAAGCTTAATTCCTAAGCGACCCTACATTTACTAAAATATAAATAACAAAAGAAAAAGGATTCTTACCATGACCGAGCAAAAATACATTGTTGCCCTAGACCAAGGCACCACAAGCTCTCGCGCTGTAATCCTCGACCACGATGCAAACATCGTAAGCTCTTCTCAACGAGAATTTACTCAAATCTACCCGAAAGCGGGCTGGGTTGAGCATGATCCAATGGAAATCTGGGCGACTCAAAGCTCTACATTGGTTGAAGCTCTTGCTAAAGCAGGCATTCGCAGCGATGAGCTAGCGGGCATTGGTATCACTAACCAACGTGAAACCACCATTGTTTGGAACAAAGAGACAGGCAAGCCTGTTTATAACGCAATTGTATGGCAGTGTCGTCGTACAGCAGATATCTGTGAAGACCTAAAAGCACGAGGCCTAGAAGACTACGTACGTGACAATACAGGTTTAGTCCTTGACCCGTATTTCTCAGGTACCAAAGTAAAATGGATTCTAGATAACGTAGAAGGCGCTCGCGAAGATGCTGAAGCTGGCAAACTACTGTTCGGTACGGTTGATACTTGGTTAGTTTGGAAAATGACTCAAGGACGTGTACACGTTACTGATTACACCAACGCGTCACGTACTATGTTGTTCAACATCAACGACCTATGCTGGGATAAGAAGCTACTTGATGAAATGGGCATTCCAGCAATCATGATGCCTGAAGTGAAACGCTCTTCTGAGGTTTACGGTCAAACGAACCTGGGTGGTAAAGGCGGTACTCGTATCCCTATCGCTGGTATTGCAGGTGACCAACAAGCTGCACTTTACGGTCAAATGTGTGTAGAAGCAGGCCAAGCGAAGAATACTTACGGCACAGGTTGTTTCCTTCTAATGAACACTGGGCAAGAGAAAGTAACGTCTAAAAACGGTCTACTAACAACACTGGCATGTGGTCCTAAAGGTGAGCCTGCATACGCACTTGAAGGTGCAGTATTCATGGGTGGCGCATCAATCCAATGGCTACGTGATGAAATGAAGCTGCTGGCTGGCGCAGAAGACTCTGAGTACTTCGCAACCAAAGTAGACTCTTCAAACGGCGTTTACGTAGTCCCTGCGTTTACTGGTTTAGGCGCTCCATACTGGGATGCTTACGCTCGCGGTACGATTGTCGGCCTGACTCGTGGTGTTAACTCTAACCACATCATCCGTGCAACGCTGGAAGGTATTGCTTACCAAACGCGTGACGTACTAGATGCGATGCAAGCTGACTCAGGCATCAAGCTAGCGAACCTACGTGTTGATGGCGGCGCAGTAGCGAACAACTTCCTAATGCAGTTCCAATCAGACGTGCTGGATACTGAAGTTCACCGCCCTGAAGTAACAGAAGTAACCGCTCTGGGTGCCGCTTACCTTGCTGGCCTAGCGGTTGGTTTCTGGGACAGCATTGATGAGCTTCAAGACAAAGCCGTTCTTGACAGCACGTTCATGCCACACCACGACGAAGAGAAGCGTAACCGCCGTTACAAAGGTTGGAAACGTGCTATCAAGTGTGCACAGGTTTGGTCTGAACTGCACGATGACGACGAAGAGTAATCTGAGCGTGAGTTAACAGAGGAGCACGAATAATCCCTTATTAATCGATTCGATTGTTCGAACCTCAGCAAACGAAACTAAAAAGAGCACTATTTTGTGCTCTTTTTTGCGTTTCAGGCTCAAATTCCATGTTTTGACCAGCGTTTTTGCGGTTTAGACATGATTCCTTACCATCATTACTTCTCTCTTTTCATCAATTCGAGCACAATAGCGTGAGTTTATATTTTCGATTTTGACGCGCTAGAGCCCTTTGCGCGCAGGGAGTGGTAAGTTAAGTGAAGCAGATACCAAGACACCAGCAGATTGTAGATCTGGTAAAAACACAAGGATATGTGAGTACCGAAGAGCTCGTTGAAAAGTTCGATGTTAGCCCACAAACCATCAGACGAGACCTCAATGAACTTGCCGATAGCAACAAAATCCGTCGCTATCACGGTGGTGCAACCATTCCTTTAAGCTCGGAAAATACCTCTTATAACACGCGTAAAGCGCTTAACTTCAACGAAAAAGACGTGATCGCCGACGAACTGGTTAAACATATCCCAGATGGTGCAACCCTGTTTGTTGATATAGGCACTACACCAGAATCGGTCGCCCGCGCACTCAACAAAAATCACAAACAATTGAGAGTCGTGACCAACAACATCAATGTTGCGAGCATCCTTCTACCGAACCCAGAGATCAAGGTTATCTTGGCGGGCGGTGAAGTACGTAACCGCGATGGTGGCATTGTCGGTGAAGCGACACTCGATTTCGTGAAGCAGTTCCGCCTTGATTTCGGTATCTTGGGGATAAGTGGCATCGACTTTGATGGCTCATTGCTCGATTTTGACTATCACGAAGTTCGTGTGAAACAAGCCATCATCGAAAACAGTCGCAGCATCTTCTTAGCCGTCGACCACACTAAGTTTGGCCGTAATGCGATGGTTAAGCTTGGTAATATCTCTCAAGCGCACATGGTATTTACCAACAAGCAGCCACCGGAAGAGATTCTCAACATCCTTAAAGATTCAGACATTCCGTTAGAAGTGATCGATACCGCTCGTCCTATGAGCGAATAAATCAAAACAACAGCTCAGTGACGGCACTTTCTTAAATGAATTTCGATTCTTTATAGAAAAGTTAAAAAAGTAAAACTTGCTCGCTTCCACTGTCGCTTCTATGCTCGAATTAGACTTATTTGAACCTCTGCTTTCATAAGCAGAGGTTTTTTTATGCGTAAATCACAGAAAACGCGCATAAACGAAAATAATAAATGACCGCAAACGAAAGTTCATATAGGATTCAATTATGTTCTAAAATGCTCGTTCGCTCAGAAAGAGGTCAAAATCATGAGTGCTCAACAAAATAATTCAAACAACAGTACATCTTCCACTTTAGACTTGATCGTGATTGGCGGCGGCATCAATGGTGCTGGCATTGCGGCAGATGCAGCAGGTCGTGGTTTAAACGTAGGCTTATACGAAGCAAATGATTTTGCCTCTGCGACGTCTTCTGCCAGCTCAAAACTTATCCATGGCGGCCTACGCTACCTTGAACATTACGAATTTCGTTTGGTTTCGGAAGCACTCGCTGAACGTGAAGTATTGTTAAGAAAAGCGCCTCACGTTGCTCAGCCAATGCGTTTCCGTTTACCTCATCGACCATTTTTACGCCCAGCTTGGATGATCCGCTGTGGCCTATTCCTTTACGATAACTTGGGTAAGCGCACTACTCTTCCTGGAAGTAAGACAGTCAACCTAGCAAAATCAGGGCTACTGAAACCAGAAATGAAGACAGGCTTCGAATACTCAGATTGCTGGGTGGATGATGCGCGTATGGTATTGCTCAACGTGTTGGCAGCAAAAGCAAACAACGCAGAAGTACGTAACTACTGCCGTGTTGAAAAAGCGCACCGTGAAGGTGGTATTTGGCATGTAACAATCCTTGATGTCATGACAAACCAACGCTTTGAACGCAAAGCAAAAGCGCTTGTTAACGCTGCAGGCCCTTGGGTTAAACAGTTCTTTGATGATGGCCTAGAGCAGGCTTCGCCTCGTAATATTCGTCTGATCAAAGGCTCACACATTGTTGTGCCACGCATTCATGACGAACCACAAGCGTACATTCTGCAAAACAAAGACAATCGTATTGTGTTCATGATCCCTTACCTAGATAAATTCTCGATCATCGGCACTACCGACCTTGAATACAAAGGCGACCCACGTAACGTCGCAATTGATGATGTCGAAGTGGATTACTTGATTGATATCGTTAACCAACACTTTGTTAATCAGCTTAGTCGTGAAGACGTGGTTTGGACATACAGTGGCGTAAGACCGCTTTGTGACGACGAATCTGATTCACCACAAGCGATCACTCGTGACTACACGTTGGAATTGGACGCAGAGCTGGATCAAGCACCTTTGCTTTCGGTTTTCGGTGGCAAGTTAACCACTTATCGAAAACTCGGCGAAGCGGCACTTAAGAAGCTTGAGCCACACCTAACCAACATGGGGGCACCATGGACAGCTAACGACACGCTTCCAGGTGGTAACTTTAGTTGTAGCAGAGAGCAGCTTGCGAAGATGATCCACACTAAATACCCTTGGGCATCTGAAGCGCTATTACTTCGTTACGTGACTCAATTCGGTACTTACACGTGGAAGCTACTGGAAGGCGCAACTAGCGAAGCTGACCTTGGTATCCAATTCTCAAACGAAGCGCATGGCGTTTATCAAGTTGAGATCGATTACTTGATCAATGAAGAGATGGCGATGACTGACGAAGACATCTTGTGGCGCAGAACCAAGCTTGGTCTGTACATGAGTGAATCAGAGCAGCATGCAGTAACTGATTACCTGAAAGAGAAACTACAAAGCAAGGTAGTGAGCTTTTCTCAAGTAGGCTAACCCCACCAGCCTAAGCATGGCTCAAGAACACACTTAACAACGAAGCTTAGCGTCCCCCGCGCTAAGCTTTTTTATACCCACCTTATTTACAAAACCATAGTGCTAATTGAGTTTTCCTATATCTACGGTTTATTGTATCCAAATATTCTTATGCGTTGAAATAGAGACTGGAACGCAGAAACGAAAAAAACTCCCTAAGGAGTTTTTTTCGTCTCAATCTGCAATTCGCTAACTAACTATTTAATTTAGCTATTCAGCAAAATAACCCGCTAGCTAGGCAATTAAGCGAGCATACAGTGAATCTTTAAGCTCAGAACGATCATGTTTCAATTGGTGCATCGAGCCGTCATCAATGGGTGAATCTTTCAGCTCTAGTTTACGAATCTCTTTATCAAGGTTGTCGTATGTCTTCATATCTTCTGCAAAGCCATCGTCAGTTTTAGCAAGCTCAGCAATTTTGTCTTTCATTTCAGGAAATTCGTGAACAAGAGAGTGATTTTCACCTAGCATAGAAACCTCTTAAGTTGAGTAAAGTGATTGGTAGTACACATTCACTATTTACCTTAGCAAGGGACTCAAATAACAAATGAGATCCAGTACACAGCCTAGAATATAGACAATTCAGATTCACAAATTTACAACACGAGTCGGTTGGGGTACGTTGTTTTACATAGAAGAAAGCCGGACCTACCGCTAAAGCCTTGCTTAATGAAAAAAGTATCGCTTCATTAGTCAACGAACCTATGTTTACAAAAAGCAGAACTTCAATTTCTCAAAGTTCAGCTTTCTAAGTTCGTTATTGTTTACGCTCTGCGCTTTTTCACTCATTGGCGATTTAAATGCTCACTTAATCGAGCCTTTTTCAACCTTAGTAAACGGTGTCGATTTCCACTTGTCTGTTATGACCTCTTCACCGGGCGTGTACATGCGTAACACTGAATACCATTGGTGATCGGGGATAGGTAAGAAGTTAGGCTCATCTTCATGCCCTTTTACATCACTACTCATGTAAATGGTGTAGCTGCCATCAGCATTGGGCGTTAACGTTCTGTCTCCACGAGAATGACGATTTAAGTCATTTTGCTCCATCAATCGGGTTTCACCACTGTAGGCAGTGTATGACCAAAAACCACCCTCCTCTAGCGGTGGCGCATCGAAGGTCACAGTGTAATCATATTTTCCGCCATCGAGCGCACCACCTTCACTATCAAAGAAGTCACCGCTATACATAGTGTGCTTTGCAGGCAGCCCCCATTGGCCCATTAACGTACCGTAGGCGTGTTGAAAGCTTGGAACCTTGGTCATTTCATCACGAGTACCTAATACGTCACGTGAATCATCAAAGCCCGCATTAATGATTCGTTCTAGCCCTTCTTTTTGGCCAGACTCGATCATACGAAGCTGCTCTACCGTAAATGGATGATTGGCTTTGCCTAAATCAGAGTCACCTAAACCAAGTTGCTTAAATTGCTCAAGAAGCTTTTGGTCATGTACCTTCATCGTTCCTTCAGACAAGATAAAATTGGTTCGTTCGACCCAATTAGAGTCTTCAGGATCAGGATACTCGCGAACAACGGGCTCTGGACCTTTCTGACCTAAGTATTCCGACAACGTCCTAATGTTCCATTGATCCATTAGCTTTTGAGCGGTTGCAGAATCGTCACCGCCAAGATCCATGATTCGACCCATCATCTTGACTAGCGGGTGCTCGACATAGATGACTTGGTCGACACTCGCAGGGACTTCACCTTTCCACCCTTCAACTGCATACATGAAACTGCCACCTTTTGTGCCTCGCTGTGGAGAGCCAAAAGCCGAGTCAGTAAAGTGCTGCATATTCATGGTATGGAACAGCCAATATCGATTTTCATCATGGTCTGGAATCGTAATGATGACCGGCTCTGCTGCTAGGTCCATCCACCCCATCAAGTGTAACGTGTCATTGTTAATCGTCGGGTGCGCAGTGTAAGTGTCGTCAGCAAGTATGCGGATATTTTGAAATTGATTTAAAGGGTAGTTTTGCTCAACGACGGTTTTGTAAAAGTATTTGTAGGCTTCATCTATCGAGTACGCATACTCGTAGGCAAGTTGTGCCAATAGCTGATTGTCTTTTTTGAGCGACGCTAAGCTCGCCATTTCGACGGGTAAAGTCTCCGTTTTTATCCCAATAGCGGTGTTTGTCGCTATGGTTGTTTTTGTTGCAACGGTTGTTGCTAAAACTGCGCTCGTAGCATCCACTGATTGGCTCGCAAATACCGGAGACGGAAGTGCAACCATGAAAGCACAAGCCAGTGCTGTCGCAAGTCTATTTTTTTTCATCATTGGATATCCCAACTAAAAGGAGTGCGAAAGGTGTGCTTGTTACAGCACACCTGCATGAGTCGTATTTGGCGTTAGTCAGCAACCACTGATTTGTCTGCCATACCAATACCACCAGCCTTCTGTCTTGGTGGAAACGCTTCAAGAGACTTCTGATATTTCGCGGCTGCTTTGTGCAGTTTTGGTAATACCCAAGACTTCTCTTTCATCCATAAGAACCAACCTCGAGTATCAGGGCTGCGCTCGTAAGGGTCAGCCTTGATGTTAATCAGCATCCCTAGCGGCCACTCTTCAGGCGGCGCAATCCACTCCGTTTTGGTTTTTAGGTGCACTTTCCAGTCATCAACTCGGAACGCATTCAAATCTTGTTCGTTGTAGAAGAAGAACTCATGACGTTGACTCGGCTCGCCTTTGGTCAACATATCCAGCTGGTTATAACCATCCAAGTGGACTTGGTAACGCTCGCCGTTTAACTCTTTTCCATCAAGCAGCTCTTGCTTAATGTCGCCTTCACCCACTGCAGCCATAATGGTTGGCACCCAGTCTTCAGATGTCATGAAGCCATCGGTGTATTCACCTTGAGGGATTTTATCTGGCCAGCTGACCAGCATAGGCACACGGAAACCGCCATCCCATGTCGTGCCTTTTTGTCCTCTGAATGAGGCAGAGCCTGAATCAGGCCAGTGATCTAGGTTTACGCCGTTGTCAGAGGTGAAGAGAATGATGGTGTTGTCGATTTCGCCCAAGTCTTCAAGCTTATCGAGTAACACACCGATCTGGTCATCCAGTTCGATCAAGCCATCGTAGTAGGTGTTGATTTGGCTCGCGCCTTGATATTCCGGACGTACGTGCGTTTTTTGGTGCATACGAGTCGGGTTGTACCACATGAAGTAAGGTTGTTCGTCTTTCTCCGCTTCATGTCTATCAAGCCAATTTGTAGCAAACTCTAAAAATTCGCCATCAACGGTTTGCATGCGTTTAGCGCCTAAAGGACCTTTATCTTCAATCGTTTGCTTTCCAACCACACCAAACCTTGGGTCTTCTTGCATGTCCACACTCTCGGTAGCGATAGTGTGAAGAACGTTACGAGGGCGTCCTCTGAAGTTAGGGTCTGTTCGGAATTCAGGCTGTTCAGGCATCTCCATAACATTAAGGTGGTAAAGGAAACCGAAGAATTCATCAAAGCCGTGCACCGTTGGCAGGTGACTATTGTTATCGCCTAAGTGACTTTTACCGACATGCACGGTCGCATAGCCTTTGTCTTTCAACATTTCGGCTAGGGTTGGATCTTCTTTTTGAAGGCCAAGTGAAGAGCCCGGCTGACCGACAGACGTTAAGCCTGTTCTGAATGGATATTGACCCGTGATAAAGGCAGATCGCCCCGCAGTAGAACTGCCTTGTGCGTAGTAATCGCTGACCATCATGCCGCGTTCGGCAATTCGATCAATGTTCGGCGTATCCACCGCGCCTAAACCACGGTGGTAAGCAGACAGATCCGTTGGGCTCACATCATCGAGCATGATGGCAACCACGTTGGGTTGGCTCGCTGCGTGTACATTGACGCTCGCCAGTACCGAAAGCGCCAGAGCGGATTTAACAAAAGACTTATACATTTATAACCCTCATTCACTATGAGTAAATCGCTGAAGTCACAACGAAAATTGTGCATGTCTCAGCGAACCATTGTTGAGGTAAATGGTATAAGAAAGACGCCAAAAATGGCTTGATAGCCACTATTACGATTCTTAATAGTGGCCGTTAGAAAGGGGAGTTATTTAAAGGGAATAGTAGCGTGATGCTAGGATTGAATAATCGACGTGATTTCTTTTTGAAGCCAATCCGTGAACGGATTATTGCGGTTTGCTTGATGAGTAAACAGTGCCAATTCTCGACGATAGGTATCTTTCAATAGTTCCGGCGGTAAATCGATACAACGATAAGAGTGATCAAGCAAATAGCGGCATCTCGACGATGTTACATAGATGAAGTCGCTGTCCTTAACGACTTCTAGCATCAAATTCATATTGTTGCTTCTGAGCCCGATGTGTTTATCTAAGTCGTATTTTTTGATCAACATTTCCGTCTTGGTCGGCTGAATGTAACCAGGGATCATATTGATACAGAGTGGGTATTTCAGAATGTCCTCAAGGGAGTTGCCTTGAATTGGGTGGTCTGCTCTTAGCACCAACATGAACTTATCAAAGCCAACTGGGCGTTCAGTCAGGGTTTTATTGACGTCCATAGGAAGATAGCTCACTCCCCAACACATTCGGTTGGTCTCTAGAGACTGGACGCCATTATCTAACCAAGGTGAGCATTGGAACGTCACTTGCGGCGCTTCTTTGGTCAGCTTTTTGATTAGTGGCACACCCACTGGGATCAACAGCGGGGAAGGCAGCATGATTTGAACCTCCCCTCTTAAATCTTCCAAGCCCCACTCATCATTGGGTATGTAAAGGTTGTCTAGCTGTTCTAATAGTAGAGGCAAGGTTTCGATGAGCTTCAAGCATTTTGGGGTGGGTTCAAGCCTTGCTTTATCTCTAACAAACAACTCATCATCAAATTGTTCTCTGAGCTTACGAAGCATGACACTGATCGTCGGCTGACTTACGTTCAAGGTTTTGGCTGCACTCACCGTTTGACGAGTTTCATTAAGCACCAAAATGAGCCGCAGTAAGTTTAGGTCTTTGGTCATGCCCTACTCCAAATGATTTAGAAAAGTGGAAAGTACGCTGGCGAATACCCTTTTTTCATCGCTTCTACCATAGGCAATAATTTGGGTAATGCGTGACGAAAAAACATCTCATACCCTTGGCATAAATGATTCATCGGACTGCCATCTTCGATTGTTGCTATTCTGTTTTTAGGACAACCACCTTGGCAGAGTTCAACAAAGTCACAACGTCGACAAGTGCTGTTTAACTCTTCATATTTGTTGGTGCCAAACGCGATTTGTTCTGGTGAGCTCGCCATGGTTGCAAGCTTATCACTGTTCATGGTGCCCAGTTGA
The DNA here is from genome assembly GCF_041472735.1 of Vibrio sp. 10N.261.46.E11. Classification (NCBI taxonomy): domain Bacteria; kingdom Pseudomonadati; phylum Pseudomonadota; class Gammaproteobacteria; order Vibrionales; family Vibrionaceae; genus Vibrio; species Vibrio sp. 10N.261.46.E11. The sequence goes on along the minus strand of NZ_JBFRQW010000002.1, from coordinate 118,917 downwards.
TGATCTTGATACCCATAATGGTCACAACTGTAAACATTGCCGTCATGCTCAACCATTAATTGCTGTCCACAAGTCGCGCTGTGATGGCACATTTGGCTTTGGTAACCCATCAATACCATTAGACAGTTTTCAAAAAACTGGATATACACTTTACCGACATCATTGGCGCTCCATGCATCAAACAAATCACAAAGAAATTGCCCCCATTGCTCACCGGTTAACGACCAATCATGCCCTGTTCGCCTGTCCAACTCATGATCGATACAAGGCTGAAACTGCATGTAACCACTGCCATTTTCAACCAAAAACTGATAGATCGTTTTACCGTATTTGTAGGTTTTATTGTTCACGACCGTTAACGTATTAAAATCAACATTGTGCTTCTTTAGATAAGACATCCCACGCATTGTGCGTTCAAAAGACGACTCGCCATTTTTGTCGATCCGAGCGATGTCATTCAGGATATTGGGCCCGTCGATACTAATGCCCATCATGAAATTGTGTTTAGCAAAGAAACTCGCCCAACGATCGTTAATCATGGTTCCATTGGTCTGCATCGTATTCACGACGAGCTTGGTAGTCGCTTTGCTTGCCTGCGTTTTCATCGCAGCTTCATAGAAATCGAGCCCTCTTAACATAGGCTCGCCACCATGCCAGATAAAGTCCACTTGCTGATCTTTCATTGGCTGCGCGTCGATATGAGCACCGACAATTTTCTCCATCATGTCCAGAGACATTGAAGACCTCTTATCGACATCTTGTCTATTAAGATAATAGCAGTAGCTACAATCCAAATTACATTGAGCCCCTTCTGCTTTAATGAATAAGCTAAAAGGATAAGTAGATGTGTTCATATCGATTCCCGTACTTTTTTGCCAACATATCAACCGAAAATCAATCAAACAATAGCGCCTCACGCCCCCTACCTGCACACGTCGTAGAGTCGCTTCACCACCCTAAAATAATGTTAACTAAAACAAATACTTGAGTGGTAAAATTAGACTATTAACATCCTTAATATCGGCTATTACACTCCTTAATCTCACTTGCTCATATGATAAATGCCTAATTCTGTTCCTACGATCTAAGGTGTTCTATGAGAAAGCTCCTCTATAAGAAAAGTGTACTGACCAGTTTAGTGTGTTCTTTATCCAGTATTATCGCGATGCCATCCCTTGCCCAACAATCTATTAATCCTGAAGAAGAGCTCGCTTACAATCTAGGTGTTCAAGCATTTATCTATGGTACGGGTCCATTAACCGTGGCTGCGGTTAGGCAAACGACCACATCTGTTGATGCGCCGATGGACAACGCTATGGCACCATTGAATGAGATGGGTAAAACACGCGTTCTATCCGGACCTCAGGATAGGATTGTACCGACCGTCAACAACGATACGCTCTACTCACAAGCTCACTACGATCTGGATTTATCAGGTCCAATGGTGATTGATATTCCTCGCACCGATAACCGTTACTACATTGTTCAGCTATTGGATGCTTACTCAGATTCGATTGAAGATCTGCACGTGAAGAATGTAGGCGACCAAGGTTCAAAAGTGCTTTTGGTCAACAAAGGATGGGCTGGTGAAGTACCAGAGGGAATTGATCGTGTCGTAGAATCTCGCACTCCTATGGTTTGGTTGATTCAACGAACGGGCGTGTTTGGCGAGCAAGACCTCAATGACGCACTGGTTATTCACGATAAATTCCTCAGCTACCCACTCGATCAACTCGGCGCAGCGCATGACATCGTAGAGCTCAAAGCTTCGACAGGTCGTATCCCACCCATGGCGAGGCCTGAAGGGCTAGAGTGGTATTCGCTAATTGACCGTGAACTACGAAAAAACCCGATTCCAGAAGATGCTGCCATCGTTGATCAATTCCAACAAATTGGTATTGGAGGATCGACCCCCTTTAACCCTGAAGCGCTAACCTCAGCACAGAAAAAAGGGCTAATGCGCGCGATTGAGTCTTCACAACAGATCATTCAATACGCTGGTCGAAGCATCGGCGATGTCAATAATGGCTGGTCGATGATGTACGAGGGTGGCCGCTACGGAAATGATTACCTGAGCCGAGCGAGCATCAATATGCGTGCGGCTGGTTTGAATGTACCAGAGCGAGCACTCTACCCAAATCGATACACAGACTCGAATGGCGAGCAACTGTCGGGATCCAATCAATATCGAATGACCATGCCTGCCGATGCACCCGCTGACGCCTTTTGGTCTTTGACCATGTACGACGCTAAAAACCTGTTCATGGTTGAGAACTTCATTCAACGCTACTCCATTTCAACCAATCGTAAAGATGAGCTGAAATACGCAGAAGACGGCACCTTACCAATATGCATTCAATACGTAAAACCAACCGATCCGACGTGTAACTGGCTGCCTGCACCTCAAGATGATTTCTATCTTCACATGCGTCTGTATGAGCCGACTCAAGCCGTTCTCGACAATGAATATCCACTGCCACAAGTTGAAAAACTTTAGCCTCAATTAGCTCAGTTAAGCCAATTGCCACGGGGATTTAAGGTGCGCTCGTGGCAATGGCTTCTCTCTCGAAGAGCATGGCTCAAACTGTTAGAAACACGAATCAAATGACTAGAAACATAACTCATACCCTGAAAATGAGGTCATCTTCTTGAAAAGATCTTTCATCACACTGTCTCTGTTGGTAGCAGGGACAGTCAGCTCTCTCGCACATGCGGGAGGATTAAACCTATCTCAGATTGCGACAACCAAAAGCGTTGGCACAGCAGGTGTTGGAAACGTAACCGCGAACGACGCGTCAGCAGTGGTCACCAATGCTGCAGGGTTATCGGCCATTGAAGAAAGCGCTTGGATTCTCGGTGTTCAATACCTCGATGTTGAAACCACTTTTGTTCGTGATGACAACTCAGCTTCGACCACGGGAAGCAGCGCGGACGTTCTCCCTCATTTGTCTTACGCCTCAAGAGTCAATGACCAATGGGTTCTTGGTGCAGCATTGCACGCAGCTGGCGGCACTGGCGTTGAATACTCACACGGCGTTGGCGCGCACCCCGCTTTATTGATCAAAGAAAATAGCATTTCCGCACTCAACTTAACGTCGTCATTGTCGTATCAAGTTAATGAACAACTATCTCTTGGTGGTTCTTTGATATTGCAGCACGCAACGCTTGAAACTCAAGCTTTGAATGGTCGAGAACTCCAAGGAGATAGCCTTGATCTAGGGTTCGGCCTGAGTCTCAATCACCAAATAAGTGACAGCACACAATTGGGTATCAGTTATCAGGGCCAATTTAATCACGACCTTTCTCTTGATACCGCTAACGCTTTTGGAATTAGCTCTGAACTGACGTGGGTTCGAAGCTTAAACTTAGGGTTGAAGCATTCATTAAATGAAGATTTAAACCTTCTACTCAGCTCCAGCATGGAGACTTGGCAAGATTATGATGACAAATACTCAACCACCTATTCTCTTGGGGTTGGTGTGGAATACGCATATGAGGATTGGTTGCTGTACAGTGGTGTGAGCGGTGATACGAGCCCTGTAAGCAGTCAAAACAGAGATGTGTTACTCCCGCTCGATAAACAGTGGCGTATCGGATTCGGAGCTGAGAAAAAGATATCCAATGACTTGCATCTTGGGTTGAGCTACCAATACCAAGATTTAGGCCATGGTGAAATTAATGCTGACTCCGGATTGTTTCAGCCTTCTGGCAGCTATTCGACCAACAGAGTTCACTTCATCACTTTATCTCTTCGCCATTAAAGCGAACTCTTGAGCGTTCTATTTCTAGCTTCTAGCTTCTAGCTTCTAGCTTCTAGCTTCTAGCAGGAAACGGTACAAAAAAGAATTGTCTGTGAGAGCAATCCTTTTAAATTTATGAATATCATTCTGCCAACCAGAAAGGCTCTAACACCCTTTACGCTTATGGCAATTGTCGTTATTGTGATTTTCTACGTCATCATCACAAGGACTGTCTGATAGTTATGAACAGCACGATTGAAACTATTCTGGGGCACCGCTCCATTCGTCAATATACAAATCAACCGATTGAAAAAGCACAACTTGATGTGATTATTCAGGCTGGTCTCGCGGCTTCATCATCGAGCTTACTGCAGGCTGTTTCTATCGTGAGAGTGACAGACAAAGAAAAGCGTAAGCTACTAGCCGAATACGCAGGCAACCAAGCTTATGTAGAAAATGCAGCTGAGTTTTTGGTGTTCTGTATCGACTATCAACGCCACGCTCAGATTAACCCTGAAGTGAAAACCGACTTTACTGAACTGACCCTGATTGGCGCAGTAGATTCTGGCATCATGGCGCAAAATTGCATGCTGGCTGCTGAATCACTCGGCTTAGGTGGTGTGTATATTGGTGGGCTGCGTAACAGCGCACAACAAGTCGATGAACTGTTAGCACTACCACAACACACCGCCGTGTTGTTTGGGATGTGTTTAGGCCACCCAGCACAGCAACCAGAGGTTAAGCCTCGCCTTCCTGTTCACGTAGTCATGCACGAAAACCAATACCAGCCGCTGAGCCTAGATGACATTGCCAGCTACGATGATTCGATGCAAAGCTACTACGCAAACCGTTCAAGTAATCAAAAGCAAAGCAGTTGGTCACAGCAGATCACACAAAAGCTGTCTGGTGAATCTCGCCCTCATATTCTGCCTTACCTGAACAGTAAACAACTGACTAAGCGATAGGTCGAGAGAAGCACTAAAGACAGAAAAAGATTCCTATGAACGAGCTCCGTTTTCGTCATCACAAACAAAAATGTCAGCGTATTATGCGCTGACATTTTTCTTTTCTATAAGGTCGATTCCCTTAGAGATATTTCTCTATTGGTAGCAGCTGTAGGAAGCCTGATTGCATGCGCTCCCACTTGCCTGTTTCTGGTTCGCTGTCCCAACTTTGGTCACCTGAGTACCAATACACGTCACCATCTTCAAGTTCCAAGCGCCAACTGTTGTCTTCAATCATCGCCTGTTCGATGGTTTCAGCTAGCGTTTCAGCTATCGCTTTGTTCTCGATGATTAGCACCGATTCCGTGTTTAGGTAGGTCGAACGCAGGTTGAAGTTAAATGAGCCAATACTCGCAATACTGCGGTCAAATACGACAGATTTAGCATGCAGGCCATAAGCTGTTTCAGGCGCACATTTCGACACGTCTTGGGTAGACGCTTCACACAGCTTGGAATCTGGTTTCAACTCAAACAAGTCGATTCCATGCTCCAGCATGTCGTAGCGTCGACCCGCGTAAGCAGAGTGATTGGTCACCAAGTCATTCGAGGCCATAGAGTTAGTTAGCGCTTTTATTTCAACGCCCTTATTGTTCAACACTTGCCACGCTTCGAGTTGACCATCATCGAATACAAGGTAAGCCGATTCCAACAAGATCTCTTGTTTCGATTCGCTTGCAAGCTGTCCTAAAAGAACCGCCGTTGCTTTCGGTTGATCAGTATTATCTGAGTCAACAGGCACAGGGCGATCATAAGCGAAACTGGCATTAACCCAAGTCATCTCGTCAAGAACCTCTTTCAACAGGCTCTCTGACGCTTCACGATTTAGTGGTAACTCTGGGTAGTTTTTGTATTGTGGAACGGTTATATCATCAATCTTTGAAAGATCCGGTTGCTCATCGTCACTCAACATATCGACTGGATAAGACCAACGGCTGTCCCAATATTCAATAAAGCTGGTCTGGATCGTGGTAACGACTGAACCCATCACCAATACATCACGATCTCGGAAGTTGATCTCGTCAGAAAGGTCGAAATATTCATCACCAATGTTACGCCCGCCCACCACAGACAAGGTGCCATCGACAGTAAACGACTTGTTGTGCATACGGCGGTTTAGGCGAGAGAAATCGCCAAGGAAGCTCAGCCATTTACTAAAACCATGGCGCGTTGGTGTTGGGTTGAAGATTCGGATCTCAACGTTTTGGTGTGCATCCAGTGCCGATAATAGGCCTTCACGCTCGTTAAGGTTGATGTCATCCAACATCACTCGAACCTTAACACCACGATCAGCTGCGGCTAACAAACGGCTGGCTAGATACCTGCCCGATTCGTCAGAGTTCCAGATGTAATATTGAATATCGATGGTGTGTTCTGCACTTTCAACCAACGCCAAACGCTGTGCTAATGCATCCCAACCGGATTCTTGTAAACGAACGGCGGTAGTTGCCAGCTCTGATTCTTCTGATTGATATTCACCCACTAAAACCGACAAAGAGCTTGGTCCATAAGAGGTGTACGGTTCTGCTGGGTGGTCGATGCCTTCTGGTAATGAAGAACAGCCGCCAAGAATGGCGACTAAAATTAAGGTTAAACTGATGCGTTGGAGCACAGGCATGTGTCAGACTTCCTTTTCACGGTGACGTCTTTAGAAACTGTCCCGACAGCTTTGCTATTAACAAACTGTTCAGGTCTATTCATTGATTATTACCGCTAAAGCCTGAAATTTATAGGTAATTATCCAGTATAAATGAAACATCAACGATCCATTGTGAGTAACACAACACCAAAACGCTCCCTTCTCCATTTAACCTTTGTTCTGAAATTACTGCGATTTCAGCTGTTCGATACCCAAGCAATAAAGGCTTAAAGGCTTTCTTACCATCCCAACAGTGATCTGAATTCTATCTGGGTTGCAGCTCAGTGCTAGCGCGTAGCCATGCAGATAGTCCACCAGCAAATGAAGGGCGTTTTCGGTTTGTTCGGCAGTTAGATTCAAAGGGCTCAACACCGCTTCAAAGCGCTCGCTAAACACCTCAACGGGGCCCAGAGATTTCATTGTGAGCAGGGTTTCTAACAATCCACGATAGTCATTCAATACAGATAAATAACTTACACTAAGTTGATAAAGATTCTCTTGCCACACTTGGTTTTGCTGAGGCAGCACGACGTCACTTACCAAAGAGACCGTAATCGATTCCAAGAGATCGTTTTTATTCTTGAAGTAATGGTATATCGCCATCGCATCCACACCGAGTTCTGTCGCTAGCCCTCGAATACTCGGCACTTTTCCAGTATCGCGCATCATGCTTTTTGCTGTATCTAAGATCTTCTCAGCGCTGAGTTGGCTTGATCCACTCTTTGGTCGACCTCGTTTTTGATCCTTGACAGTCATAACACCACCTTTTAAACTCAATATTCTACACTGTAGAATATTTTAATTTATTACCGTGTAAATGCCAAGTTCCTGTTCAATTTCGGAGTTAAAAATGTCAAATATTGTCTTTATCGGTGCAAGTCTTGATGGTTACATTGCAGACAAACAAGGTGGTCTAGACTGGCTACAAGCAATCCCAAACCCAGAAGGTGATGACATGGGCTACAACGCCCATACTGATCGTATTGATGCTTTGGTCATGGGCCGCAACACGATGGAAATGGTGTTGAGCTTCGGCATTGATTGGCCTTACAGCAAACCGGTATATGTACTGAGTAACGCCTTGACGGAAGTGCCAAAGGAACTGGAAAGTAAAGTGTTCTTGATGAAGGGCGAGCTTAAACAGATTGTCGCGGATTTGAATAAAAAGGGCCTAAAGAACCTGTACATTGATGGCGGCGTCACCATTCAAAACTTCCTCAAAGAAGACCTGATTGATGAGCTGATCATCTCGACGATTCCTGTCGTTCTTGGTGGTGGTTCTCCTTTGTTTGGTGATTTAGTTTCCCCTCTCGACTTTACATTGAAAGGCGTCACGACTTACCTAGATGAAGTTGTACAAACTCATTACTTACGCAAGCGTTAAGCTATTGTTCATATAAAGGGAATGTAACGATCAACACTGAAAACAGTGTTCACGCTGCATAACCTTTATAGTCCCTACCAAAACCTCCCCTAAAGTAGTACCATTTAGCGTATCTCATTCTTAATGGTATCTGGGTCTTATGAAGCTTTTAGTCGATCGCACTGGTGAACAGTTTTTAGAAATTCTGGAAGAGTCGGGAGACAATCTGACGGTTCAATTCATTAGCAATGAAGGCAATCGAAAGGGTAAGCCGTTCCAAGATAGCTTGAGTGGCTTGTTCCTCACAGGTTGGAAGCCTCGCACGACCTCAACTGCAATTGGCCTAGAACGCTTTAAGCAAGGCAAGCTGCAAGATCCTAAAGTCAGTTTTGCCCTACACCAACTTTACCCTTTGGGTCGTGATGTAAAGTTACCTAGTGGGGAGATAGCGACAATAGCGAGTTACGCCAACACGCATGCCGACGGTTACTACATGTTTGTGCGTCTTAACGACGAATTGAAGCGCCTAAAAATAACGCCAGAATGGGAGCTGCTCCCTTCTGTTGTGAGATTAGCCCTGCCTTATTACCCAGCCCCAAGAAGTCAGCAAGAACTCGATAACATTGATGACTTCGATGCTTGGGCAGGCGGTTTTTAGCATTCTACTGTTTCCAGCTACCTCCCGTTGACTCGGTTTACTAGCAAGAATAGTTAAAATAAAGCCCAAAGCTGAAATGCCCCCCAATAGTTCGAGCTCTAATCTAATTAGGTTTCGACGCTAGTCGTTATCAATCGGCTTGAGAACTTTACATGGGTTACCCACAGCAACCACATTGGCAGGGATGTCTTTAGTTACCACACTGCCTGCGCCAATCACGCTGTTTTCGCCAATGGTGACGCCAGGACAGATGATTACACCGCCGCCAAGCCAAACATTGTTGCCGACGTTGATCGGTGTGCCAAACTCAACGCCCTCTTCAACTCGGCCTTTCACATCAAGTGGGTGACCTGCGGTCAGAATTTGAACGTTCGGACCAAGCAGCACATTGTCGCCAATCGTTACTTCAGCCACATCTAAAACGACGCAGTTAAAGTTAGCGTAAAAGTTCTTGCCCAATTTAATGTTTGAGCCATAGTCACATCGAAATGGGGGTTCTAAATAAGCGCCTTCGGAACCAGGGATCAAGGTATCAATTGCAGAGCGCCATTCGGGTGTGTCTGGAATACTGTTATTGAGCCTTTGAAGCACCTTACGACATTCGATACGCGCGGCATAAAGCTCTTTATCCCAAGCCTGATAAGGTTCACCCGATAGCATTTTTTGTTTTTCTGTTTTCACGTTACTTACCTGTTTTCAGATAACTTAGCTATTTTCATATTACTCAACTAGCCTCACATTACTTAACTAATGGTGGTCAATTCAACGACCAAAGAACGCAATATCGCACATCTAAATCACAGTGAATAAGGAGTGTTTGAGCATAATTTCAGAGATGCGCAGCTTATCACTTTTTGTAGATGGAAGATGAAATTCGAAGGGTAATAAATTAGCTTGGCGAATAAAACCACAGACTAATTAAACGGTAAGCTCCAAACGATTACCATCAGGATCGAGTATACAGCTTTCATAATAGCCATCGCCTGTTCTTCTAGGCCCATCTAGGCGTTCATAACCGTCTTCCACCAAGCGGCTTGTGAGTTCATCGACGGCTTGCTCCGATCCTAGTGAAATAGCCATATGAATGAAGCCTGTGAACTGATCATAGATGTCGTCTTTCGATTCAGGGACAGAGTCCATTTCCATGATCTCTAATCGGCTACCGCTATCAAAAGACAAAAAGTAAGACGTGAAGCCTTTGGCTGGGTTGTGATATTTCTGGTTAGACGTGGCACCAAAGTAATCTTCATAAAAGCGTTTAAGTGTTTCAAGTTGTTTGGTCCAAATCGCGATATGTTCGATCTTCATTTTAATCACCTAATGTTTACGTATAACACTAGATTACTCGCCAAATGAGGCGTGATAAACAGAACAGAACTCCTCATAAGTGTTCCTATTTAATGGCCAGTTCCGTTATCAAAATACCAACAATTAGCTGCACAGTATTAACATCTAAATTTGTGCAATGCATAGCTTTGATCCATAGTCGGTGTTTTACACCTGCCGAGATGCAAATTGTGAGCTTTTTAAAACTGATACTACTTGCGGCTATATGGGGTGGCTCGTTTCTTTTCATGAGAATTGCAGCCAATCCGCTAGGGCCTGCAGTATTGATTGAGGCTCGAGTTCTGTTCGCAGCACTGACTCTGCTTTTAGTTTCTTTCTATTTAAAAAAGAAGATCTCTTTTCATGAGCACGCGAAACACTTCTTCATTCTCGGACTGTTTAACACCACACTTCCTTTTTTGCTTTTCGCTTATTCGGCTCAAACACTGAACGCCTCGACACTCGCAATCTTAAACTCTACCGCGCCAATATGGGCGGCAATCATTGGTGCGATATGGACCAAAACAGCACTCGAGGCAAAAGTTCTATTGGGACTTGGGATTGGGGTAGCGGGAGTTGGCGTGTTAGTCGGTTGGGATGCGATGAACATTGGCCGTGAGGCTACGCTTCCTATCTTTGCAGCAGTGATGGCGGCCTTTAGTTACGGAATAGCGTCAAACTATACCAAACAAGCCCCTAAAGTTGAGGCATTCAACAATGCTCATGGTAGCATGTGGGCTGCAGTGTTGCTGGTTTTACCATTTGTATTCTTTATTCCGATGAGAGAAACACCCGACGTTACGATCACTACGTCGGTTATCTTATTAGGCGCGGTATGTACTGGGTTAGCGTATTTACTTTACTTCAATCTAGTCTCTGAACTCGGCGCACCTTCAGCCCTGTCCGTGACCTTCATCATTCCGGTATTTGGTATTCTCTGGGGCAACTTATTCTTAGATGAGGCAATTGGCATCAATACGATTACGGGTTCAATTCTAGTTATCACTGGCACCATGTTAGTAACCGGAATGTCACCAATGAAAATGCTCAAAGCCGCTCGTCAGAAGCGTCAAGAATAGGCGAACTAAACGGGAATGTTTATCACACTATATAAGTACAACGATTAGTGTGTTGTTATCGATAAGAGACTGATATTACGCATATTTAATAAAAGCTTGGCTTAGGCGCTGAAAGAGTGAATCTACGTTGGGGAGGCTCGTTAAATGTGCGGACAACAGTGTATGAACCTGCGCATCCACCACGTTCGGGTTATCGCAAATTTGATTATAAAAATTCACAGGCGCAACGATGTTCTCTAGGTCGACATCCAACAAGATACAGGCTTGCGAAAGTACAATTTGACCGCCTCCTTGTTTAAGCAAGACACGCTGAGCAGTGCCCACTATTTTTTGTTTATTGATATTGAGGTTGTAGTCACCATCACAATAAGAACCGGGGGTTGCGTGTACATCCACATCAATGCCCAGATCCTTAAAAAACAAGGTTAATACATCGCATAAATGTCGATACGCTTTTTGGATGTTGTAGGCTTCATCACGAGGCCAATGGTAAATGTGCGATAGGTTTATGATTCCCGATAATTGGGGAACGGGAGCGCCACCTGTTTTTCGAGAAGTGAGTTGCCAACCTTGTTCCGCGAGTTGCTTTCTAGACTCTACCGTCACTGGCCACTTTTTACCTGCAGGCAAAACGAGTGTCGGCGTTTTTGCTTGCCACAGCATTAAGGCTTGCCCAATCTCACCCGTCTGAATTTGCTGCAATAATTCAGCTTCTTTTTCAAACGCACGAGCAACATCAATGTGCGGGTAACGTACAAGTTTATTCGTTAACTTCAATGTACTTTCCCTCTACAGATTGTTATGACCTACCATTTAACGTTCTGAAATGGTTGATGAGATAAGCATATCTCCCAAACCCAATCGTACAATTTACTTAATAAAGTGGCTTCGGGCTTGTTCAACACTCGGGATTTAGTGCTGCCTGTGCAACAACTTAGTCCTTATTTGCTATATGCACATCATATTATCGATTAATTAACCTAGCATTCTTTAAGGTCAATTACATACTCAGACATTAGGTTGTTTTTATATCCAAGATCTGCTGGACATTCCATTAACCCTTTAGGCTCAATAATGAAAGCATAAGTCGCGTAATTAATAAAAAAACCAAAAACTAAACCGGTAATAAACGATGCTTTCAATTTCCTACTGGTTGGTTTTGCTTCCTTTAAAAAAGCCACTTCTACAAATCTATAACCAAATATAATTAAAATAGTAAAAAAACCAGCAAACAAAATACCACTAATGTAACCTATAGGCTCGTATAGAACCTTCGTTACATTAAAAATAAAAGGAGATAGAAAGTTGGCACAGACCCACCCATATAGTAAGATGATTGCAGGAGCAAAAATAAACCACAAAACACGATACATCATTCTGATAACTCCAAAACTTTTTCAATAAATTTACTTTCAAAATCAGTAAGCTTGTCGACAGTCCAAACAACTGTTGAGCTAATAACCAAAGTGACACCGGAGTATAAAGCCGTCGCACCCAATATAGGGAAGAAATATACGGCACTGATAGCCAAACCAGAAACTGCTAGGATATTAACAAATATTTTAGCCTGATCTACACCTAGCTTTTTCAATGTATATTCATCATTCACTATAAATTGAAGTACATTTATTCCAGAGCCAACCAATATCTCCATTGGGGCGCTAACCTTAACAAACCTAGCCATTCCTTTTACAGAGTCCAAAGCCCCTAAACCTAGCTTTATTACTTGTGCATTATTCGCTTTAAATACACCACCATGAAGTAAAGTTTGACTCCATTTATCATAATTTTTAAGAATAACATAATCTACGCCGTCAATATTCTTAACTAATATTGTAACGCCAAGTCCACCTAGTGCTTTCGCTGTTTCTCTTGCATTATAAAGTCCAGTAACAGTATCTTTTACTGTTTTAGATTTATCGAAAGTATCAAAGAAAACGGTCCACTCTTCAGGTTCAAGTACTGCGAATTTAACAACATCTTGTGTGTATTCTATATTTATATTTTTTTCACCGTCTTTTGCTAACGGATTATACGGAGGCCAGTACATATTTTTCGGGTTGATTGTAACTTTTGATTCTTCTTTGAATTTTGGAAGAACTAAATACAAAGGCTCAAGGAATTTTTGCTTTGGAAAAGCAATAATGACTTCTTCAACTGCGTCATCAGGAACACCCTCAATATCTTGAGTTTTCCCATCATTTGGAAGTACTTTTTCTTGTCGAAGACTTCCAAATCTACGCTCTGTACCATTATGGAATAATGGGCCTTGTTTGCTTACACCATTCCACTCAATGACAACACCACTTGGGAGCGTTGCTTTAAAAGCCTTACTTCCACTCTCTGGATTTGGCTCTGCTTGAATAACAGGAAGCTTTTCAGCATCGCGGTGAAAAGCGATTAAATCTTCCTTACCACTTTCATCATTTTGAAGTCGTAATTTAAGCTCTGTATTTACATCCGATAATTGGTTAAATTCTTCACGGTTAATCAAGTGCTCGGCTTTCATGCCTGATGCACAAAATAATAAACACCACGCGGGAAGAACCTCATCATCATTGTGAGTTATTCGCCAAGCACCCAAATCGCTTAATGTCATATCCACCAAGCTAGTACCAGACAAAATTTTCAACTCTTGCTCTGGTTTCATTTTAGAAAAGCGCTTCTTAAAGTCCGTGCTTTTCCCTGATGTTAACACCGCAACTTCACCGTATTCTCTTAATGGGATGGATTGAGTTTTATCAACATCAGGAATAATACTTGAGGCGAAGCATTTTTTAGAGCTTGAGCTAAACAACTCAGATACCGTTTTCATTATATTAGAAGTGGCATCGATAGATGCTAATGAATTAGTATTCGCAGTTTGAGGGTTGACTGCTTCAGTTTCCGCCGCTATCGCATTTTGACGAGTAACCGCCGCGTCTGTGATTGCAGGCGTAACGCCTTTACCACTTCTTGCTTCTGCATCATAGGCTATCGACCACTTAGGAAAGAAACTGTCTTTGGTAGCCTCTTGATAACGAGCATCTTCTATACCTAACGGTTGCGTTCTATTTGGGGAGTTATGCGCCATAGAGTTAGGTGGAAATATACTACTTTTCGTTGTCATCGCAGTGCTTGCCTATAATAAAAGACTGACGCTAATTCTATCATCGGAACAAGGCGACTATCTCACTGAACTTGTAGTAAAACCACCTAAATGAGATGGCGTATGTCGGAGTAAGCCGACCCACGTAGCCGAAAGGCATTTGATAATAAGGAGAATGGCATTGACGAAATCAGAGGGGATGTGACGACGAAAGAAACGAAAAAAAGCTAACTGGTTGATAAGATTGCTATCGCAACCTTGGCCTCGCTCGCCTTGAGAAAAGCCTCAAAGCGATTTGCCCTTCAAACTCAATTACACAATTTATTTAATAAAGTGGCTTCGGGTTTGTTCAACTCTCGGGATTTAGTGTTGACTTCGAAACACCTTAATCCTTGTTAGGCAACTTTCACGCACATCACTATGCCTGTTGACCAACAAAGCTTCGCAACAACAAGATCATCTCGCTGTGATAAGTGCTCTATCAACGCTCGAACCTTTTCATTGTGCTCCTCTGACCAATCGGCACGAATTTGCATATCATCTATGATGTAAAAACCACCAACTTTTAGGCAAGCTAGAGCTTCATCTAGGTAGTGGTATTTACCTGGCCAAGTATCAGCAAATATCAAGTCAACCGACAATGGAAGGGTTCGATCGATAACATCCTCACCATTAGATAAAACAATTTCAATCCGTGGATCTTCCCCCAGATAACGGCGAGCTACATCAATATTTTCTACCGAATTATCTACCGTTGTTAAGTTCGAATCCTCCGACATTCCATGCAATATCCATGACGTGCAAAGACCAGTGCCAGTCCCTAATTCTAACAAGTATCCCGATTGCTTACTTGCAGCCAAAGCAGCTAAAAATGAACCTATCGGAAGTTCTGATAATTGAGGAAAACCAATTCCAAGTGTGGCTTTCAATATTGCTTCATATTGTTTGGGATAAACTTCCATTGTCTCGTTCATATACTTTTCCTTGTAAACTAACGAATGACATGGATTCCCCTTACCGAGGATCTGCCACACTTATGTGGTACTTAAATGCATCGGAGGCCCATGTCTGATTATTCTTATTTCTGCGGTATCGACCTAGCTAAAAACCACTTTAGCCTTCATGCCGTAGACCAAAATGGTAAGGTCATTAGTCAATAACCCACACTAAACTACTGACTAAAATAGCAAATATGCCACTCATGCGTATAGCTATTGTTCTGTGTAGTGGTACACATTCTCGGGAAAGGGTGATCTAAAATATGCCATGGATATCTCCAAAACAGTCCGACACCTTTCTCGCCCACACAGAGTCTTGATGGCTTCTGTCTGAGAAAATTGTCTGATATGGTGGCGGCAGAACTTCAGCAATTGTTTAGATAGTATTGAATATGAAAACACTAACCATACTTGATGGCGGCATGGGCCGAGAACTTAAAGAAATTGGCGCGCCATTTTCTCAACCGCTTTGGAGTGCTCAAGCGTTGATTGAAGCACCCGAATTTGTCAGCCAAGCGCATCAAAACTTTGTCGATGCAGGTGCTGAAATCCTGATCACCAATAGCTATGCGTGTGTGCCTTTTCATTTGGGTGAAGAGCTGTTCGAGCAACGAGGTTTTGAGCTCGCAGCGCTATCTGGTGAGCTAGCTAAAGCAGTTGCTGACAATGCTTCTCACACCGTGAAAGTGGCGGGCGCGATTCCACCACCATTTGGCAGCTACCGACCAGACTTGTTTAAGGTAGAAGAGGCTGCGCCAATTATTCAAACGCTTTACGATGCCCAAGACCCGAACATCGACCTTTGGATAGCAGAAACCATCTGTAGCCTGCAAGAATTCGAATCCATTCATGCGGTTCTTAAGCAGTCAGATAAGCCGTGTTACTACGCATTCAGTTTGGAAGACACCAAGGGCGATTGTGCCAATATTCGTTCTGGCGAAAGCGTAACAGACGCCATCAAACTTGCCTGCCAATCAAACGCGACAGGCATTATGTTTAACTGCTCAGTGCCTGAAGTGATGGATCAAGCCATTATCGATACTAAGAAAGTGATTGGTGAACTAGGTAGTGATTTAGAAATTGGTGTCTACGCCAACAACTTTGCACCTATCAGCAGCGAACATGAAGCGAATGACATGCTTCAAGAGATACGTGAACTGGATGGCCAAGGTTATTTAGTTTACGCAAAACGCTGGCATGCGCTGGGAGCGAATATTATCGGTGGCTGTTGTGGTATTGGGCCAAAACACATTCAAGCCCTAGCCGATTGGAAACGCTCGATACAAAACTGATCCGAGGCTTCAACGAGAATAAAATAAATAGAGAACAGGTTGAGAAATCTGTTCTCTATTTTAATCATCAATTTAGTTCTGACTCACTTCTAATACGATCTTACCTACATGCTTTTTCTTCAAGAATTCGTCTTGTGCTGTATGGATATCAGCCAATGGGAAAGACTCAGCGACAATCGCGCCGATCTGCTGTTTTTCAATGCGGTTAACCAGATTTTGGAATACTTGTGGTTCTAAAACTGTGCAACCAAAAAAGTTAAGGTCTTTCAGGTACAGAGTACGAATATCAAGCTCGACCATCGCACCACCAATCGCACCAGAGACTGCATAACGACCATGCGGTTTTAGGACGTCAAGAAACTCTGGCCACTTGTCACCAGCAACCAAATCGATAACCACATGCACACTGCTTACACCTAATGCTTCCACCAAATCAGCATCACGAGCAATCACCTCATCAGCACCCAATTCAAGTAACTGTTGGTTCTTGCTTGGGCTAGTAATTGCAATCACGTAAGCACCGCGAGCTTTCGCCAGTTGAATCGCCACCGAACCCACACCACCCGATGCGCCAGAGATAAGCACGCGATCACCTTCAGCCACATTCGAGCGAGTCAGCATGTTCTCTGCCGTCGAGTAAGAGCATGGGAAAGACTCTAGCTCTACATCCGACATAGAACTGTTCACCGCATAAGCGTGTTTCGCTGCCACTTTTGTGTACTCAGCAAAACCACCATCGCACTCAGAGCCAAAATACCATGGCTGTGGTAGATCTCGTCCGTACACTTCGGTTAAACAAGGCTCGATAAGAACACGTTCACCAATACGATCAGCAGAGACTTCATTACCCACTGCTACGATGAAACCACACACGTCAGCACCTTGGATTCGAGGGAACTTTAGCGCTTCACCCGACCAACTTGCGTCGTCTGAGTCATCACTTTTAGAGTACCAACCGATTCGTGTGTTGATGTCGGTGTTGTTCACACCTGCGGCCATCACTTTGATCAGCACTTCATTAGGTTCAATTTGAGGAACAGCGATATCTTCGCGGTAGCCAAGCATTTCTGCTCCGCCGTGACCCAACATCTCTACGCCTTTCATTGTTTTCGGTAGTTCGAATTTCATCGTGTTTCCTTGAGTAATTTTGTCACCATATTCTGTGCTGATGTCACCGCTTCTTCGCCTAATACTGGCCACGCGCTTGATACACCTTCATGAAGTAGAAAAAGCTCTGAAGCCAGATCGTCTCGTTGACTCTGCTTACCCAGAAGTGCTTTTACCTCTCGTTTATGTTCAGTAACAGCTTGATTAATTATCTCGTTGTCAGGAAAAGCCGCCATCGCATTCATCGACATACAACCGTGTGGCGCATACTCTTCCATCCACTGTTGTAACTTGTCGAAGATATCCAGCATGGATGCCAGGCCATCAACAGGCGCACTCTCTAATAGGAAATTTAGGTAACGGTGATGACGGTGCTCTAAGGCACCCACTATCATCGCTTCTTTCGATGGGTAATGCTTATACAGCGTGCGCAGGCTGACATTACATGCCGTCTTCAGTTGAGCCACACTCGGCTCTGCAAAGCCTTGTTGGCTGAACGCAACCTCAAGGCTCTCTGCAATTTGTTCTCTTAACATGCGGATCTCTGACTACCTGATCATTCTACCCATGTCAATGAGCTCTTTTTGTTGTCCTATAAACGAAAAATCCCGCTACCAAGTGGGAGCGGGATTTCAGTTATCAAAACGACTTACTTAATAAGACTAGGGTTCAATCAACACTAACGAATCCAAAATCCCTTTACCACTGTGGATCCCGCCTTCATTCTCACTCGCTGGCTTGCTGCGGATCAAGTAACCCGCGTAGCCGCCGAACTCTGTAACTGGTTCACCTTGATAATACGCGGTGAACAAACCCACTTCGCTGACTAAGTCTGTCACTAGCGTTTGTTGAGTGTCACGCACTGCAATGGTTGGTACGTCGCGTTCGTGTGGATACAAGCGCTGCATCACTGCCCATGCGTCGTACTCTTCTGGCTTAAGTTGGCTCAGTTGTTCGCTAATGTCGTCACCAAAGACACAATGGCCACCGCCCTCGCCTTGGTTTTTCAGCACCCATTCTTGCTTGTTCGCTTGCGTGTTAAACCATTCAATCGACTCACTGGTGATTGGCTTCATGTCAGCTAATACACTCTTGACCAGTTCGGCTTCTTCTAGCGTTAAACCCCAACGTGCGTATTCAGATGCTGGCATCATGGTCAGCAGCATTTGCATGGTTTTACTGGTCGCTAATTGCTGGCTGATGGTCGCGTTCATTGCAACATGGTGTTGCTCCATAAACACGCGCGTTTGGCTTAGTGTATGACAACAAACCGATTCGTTGAGTTCTGGCGCCCAATAATCTGAATACTGATAGCCAGCTCTTAAGTACACCACATCGACAGCGCCGACATCTTTCAATAACAAGCGTTGGTTATCACCCGATGAAAGCTGACAGCTCAATTGTTCAAAGGTGCGACGAACCGTACGTACACCCTGCTTTTGCAATTCCATTTCGAGTAGATGTTGGTCATATACATTGTCTTCGTTCTTCTGTACCACCATCAAGAAAACTGGTTTTCCTTGCTCCTTGAAGTTCGCTTTAATTTGCCTTGCGGTCGTTGCAATACCATAAGCTAACTGTGTTAAGCCTTGGTTTTCAGCCGGAGTAGAAGACTTATCTTCAAGCCAGCTCCGATAAGTCTCAGGCCATTGATTGTGGATGTAATCATGGAACTCTGTGGCTTTTTGGCCAAATGGTGCCATGCCTGCCGCGATACCATTGAACTCAATCACTTTTGCGCCATGTTGGCGATCATCCATGAAATCAGTACGCATTAATAACAACGGTTGGCGAGCAGGATAAAGTCGATGAGACACCTCACCATGCGCTTGTTGATGCAGTTCCATCAAACGGCCAAAAAACGGATCAGCTTGCGCCATATCACTCAGTGATGACTGCAAGAAATCATGATCTTCGGAAACATTGCTGATTAACTTGGTGATCAGCGGTGTTACCTTCAACAAGTGTTCATACACCTCACGCTCCATAGTCATAGGAGCAATGCTGAAAGGACAATGCCTCGCGGTATTATCTGACTGGCGAAACGCAACACCGTGCATGATCGCCCACTCACACGCGTCTTCAATAATTTGTTGTGGTAACCGTGGAATTGTCATCTCTCATCTTCCAAATAAAAATAGCACCCAGAATAAGACGAAGCTTAATTCCAAAAGACGAAATAAAACTGAATTTTTTATCAAATATTTACGTTTATTTTATCTTTCAATGCTTTGTATAGCTTACATATCCAACTTAACGAATCTGTTCGATGATCAGATCGCGCAACCATTTGTGGCTCGGCTCTGAATCGAAGTACTTGTGCCATAGAAGGAATAAGCCTCCTGGCACCAAATCAACCGGAACGGGCTTCATCACTAACTCTCCGCTATCAATGTAATCGCGTACTGAGTTGTATGGGTAACACATAAGTAAATCACTCTGCTTACACAGCTTAATAGCACTGGTGATGTCTGAAACATTAGCAGCCTTGTTAATTTCAAGCTGCTTTGAGTTAAGTACTTCCATCAATAGCCAATCGCCCGCTCCGCCCGTCACCAACTGTATGTGTCGATACTTCAAGAAGGTGTCTAGGTTCCACTCTTCTTGCAAGGCAGGATGGTCATTTCGCATCAAGCACACCGAATAATCCAAGCACAGCTCCACGTAATCCAACTCATCAGGGATACATTGCACGTGGGTAGAAGCGCGCTCATCCAGCTCAAAGATACCGATACCAAAATCCACTTCACGTTTCAGTAAGCGCTTGAAGCTATCGCTGCTCCACGTTGAACTGTTGATGGTGATGTGAGGCGCATCTGCTAGTGCCGTCGGCATAAAATGCGGGTAAATCGCCGTGTACGCGGTTTCGACAAGGTCTATAGTGAAGGTACGTTCACTGTCTTTAGGATCGAAAACTTCGGGAACGGTCAGCTTTTCGATCTGCAGCAAGATTTGGTGGATCTTAGGCGCTAGTGCGAGTGCTTTGGGGGTTGGGAATAGCCCCTTGGATTCGCGTTCAAACAGCGGATCATCAAACAAAGCTCTGAGTTTAGTGAGCTGTTTACTTACTGCAGACTGGCTCAAAAAGAGTCGATCTGCGGTTTTGCTCACACTTCGTTCTTCAATCAGAACGTGCAAGCAAAGCAGCAAATTCATATCGCATTTAAGTAAGCTTTTAACATCTACCATGATATTCCCTAAATTCAGGTTAATGATGATTAATTGTCACTTTAAATCATATCATTGTCTTGGTAAATTTAGCGCATGTGAGTTAAAGCGCTCAAAGAATAATAGAATTAAGGAATACTCATGGATTTTCTAGCACTACCAAAGATTGATTTACACTGCCACCTAGACGGAAGTGTTCGCCCAGATACGATTATTGACCTAGCAAAACAGTACAAAATCGAACTACCTGAAGATCGCGACGCGGTTGTTCAATCTCTAACTGTGCCAGAAGATTGCAAAAACCTAGATGAGTATCTGGCTTGTTTCAGCCTGCCACTACAAGTAATGCAGACTGAAGAAGCGATTGAACGTATCTCTTTCGAGCTTTACGAAGACGCTGCACTAGAGAACGTTAAATACCTAGAAGTTCGCTTCGCACCAATCCTGCACGTAAACAAAGGTCTGTCTCTTGATACGATCATTGCAAGCGCAGTAAAAGGCATGAAGCGTGCTGAAGAGAAATACGACATCAAGGGCAACTACATCATGTCTGTGCTTCGTATGTTCCCTAAAGACTCTATCAAAGACGTGATCGACGCAGGCCAACCCTACCTAGGTAAAGGTGTTGTGGCGTTTGATATCGCAGGTGGCGAAAAGCCAGGCTTCTGTGCTGAATTCCCAGAATACACACAATACGCTCTTGAAAAAGGCTACCGCATTACCGTGCACGCTGGCGAGCAATGGCACGGTCAAAACGTTTACGATGCAGTGACAATGCTTGACGCTGAACGTATCGGCCACGGTGTTCACATCCAAGGTAACGAGGACGCGTACAACATCGTTAAAGAGAAGCAAGTTGCGCTTGAAACTTGCCCAACAAGTAACGTTCAAACTAAATGTATTCACAAATTCAGCGACCACCCAATTGCTGAATTCAAGAAAGATGACATCGTTGTTACGATCAACACAGACAACCGTACTGTGTCGAACACAACCATGACCAACGAAGTGAAGCGTGTGTGTGAAACATTCAGCCTAACAAAAGAAGACTACGTCGAAATCTACAAATACTCAGTCGACAGCGCTTTTGCTTCAGATGAAGTGAAACAGCACCTAATGGGTTTCGTTGAGCAAATCTAATTTAAGCAATCTTGATTGCTAAATAGAAAAACAGGAAGAGAAAGGCTGAGGCTTTTCTCTTTTTTTATGCCTGAAAATCGCTAATCTTGCAGTATTCGTCATTTATACCAATCACAGTAAGTAAGTGATCATAAATAGCGCAGGAAAAAGGCTTAAGAACAAGGCGGCTCTATTCTACAAAGAGTTTCGATAAGTAGTTATTCTACAATCAAAATTTCTAACGCAGTTATTGAGCGTTTTAACCAGCTAGGATGACCAGTTATTTACTACGATTGGTATTAAACCGAGACTCTCGGAAAGTGGGCAAGCATGAGTAATACAAACGTTAAAACTGAACTAGAAAAGATGCTATCTGGGCAAGTGTATGATGGTGCAGACTTGGAAATTGATACCATGCGTTCCAATGCCAGAAAGTCGCTAATGGCTTTCAACAACCATCAAGACCCAGACCAGCAACACACATTACAAGTGCAGTTATTTGGGAAAGTCGGCAGTAGCAGTTTAATCCAGCCCCCTTTTCATTGTGAGTTTGGCAAAACCATCGAGATTGGCGACGACACCTTCATTAATATGAACGCAGTAATGCTAGATGGTGCGAACATCAAGATCGGGAACAATGTTTTGATTGGCCCAAGTGCCCAATTCTATACGCCATCACACTCCCTTGATTATCGTAGCCGCCGTAAATGGGAAACCTTCTGTTTACCAATAACAATCGAAGATGATGTGTGGATTGGCGGTAACTCAGTCATCAACCAAGGCGTAACAATTGGGGCTCGTTCAGTGATTGCAGCGAACTCTGTGGTCAACAGTGATGTACCACCAGATTGCTTATACGGCGGCACGCCTGCAAAATTGATTAGATATTTGAATACTGAGCAAAGACGATAGCTAACTGCTCTCGGAGCAAACAAAGCCACAGCGAACGCTGTGGCTTTTCTTCTATATGATTTTTTAATGATGATAATGCCCTTCCCCCCCTATCAAAATTCGTAATTTAGCTACACTTAGATAGAAACAAACTCACGATAATTTTTCGAACGGATGTAGCTCCAACGTCATCATGATTGGAAAAGCCAATGACAAAACGCGAAGCTTTATTGCTCTCCACAGCGACCTTCTGCTCTATTTTCATATGTAACGCTGACTGACTTCTACTCTACTGACCTTTATGAGCATTCAACCTTGGATGTCTTAACTGTTCAAAAAGTACATTCACACAGACAAGTAATGGGACACCTACTAGCATTCCCATAGAGCCCCATAGCCAACCCCAAAATACAAGCCATACAAATAAAATCAGCGGATTGAGACTAAACCTTTTCCCCAGTAATGTAGGAGTAACCAATTGGCTTTCTATCCAATTAATTGCCAGGAAGATCGCAGCAACCGTCAATGCATAGCTAAACGACTCAAACTGTATAAAAGAGACTAAAGCAAAGCACGTAACTGAAACCATCGGGCCAAGATAGGGGATAAAATTCATTAAGCCTGCAAAAGCGCCCCAAAGGAAAGGGTCTTGCAATCCCATCATATAAAAAGCAAAGCCAACAGTGAGTCCTAAGCAAACATTAATGATGGTGATGGCGCCTATGTAACGAGACAAATCCTTTTGAACAACTTTAACCAATTCAACAGCCCTACGCTTATCTGAAAAGCATTCAAAAAGAGATAAGCTTTGAGAATAAATTTTTCGACCGTAATTCATCATGAAATACGCCATAAGAAACGCAACCAACAACTGAGTAACAATGGTTGGTGTTGTCGTAAGCACTGATTCTATAATGGAAAAAGCCGTGTTATTGGTAAGCCCATCATTGGTAACAGTACTACTCATGGAGAACCCGGTGGCGTCAGTTAAGCGACTGTTTCGAGTAACCTCACTCACTTCATTAGATACATTCTCAACCAACATTGGTAATTTTGACCACCATTGCTGAGCGGGCTCACTCAACATATTCAAACTAATCACAACAAAGCCAATAAAACCAATAAGTACAGCCATTACGTTAATGACTCGAGGGATACCGAAGCGAGTAAGGTAGTTAACTAGAGGGCTACATAGCAAAGAAATAAAAGCACCAAAGATGATTGGCAACAAAAATGGCTTGGCGATATGTAATGTAAAAATAAACATCATGAGAACAGCAAGGAGCATAAAACTAGTTTGCAACACACTTCGTTGTCTAAGAATACTGTATTTTTTTGATGTCATTTTATTCCTATGAGTAGGAGGTTTTGTTTTTGAGGCTTCGTCAATTTGAATCAGGCACTCGATACCGTCAGCCAACACTAACTTGAATTAAAAATGATGGTTACTTAAGTAAATTAAGTATTAGCGATAGCTGTTTATAACCAAAAACAGACGATTTAAAACGATGAGTTCGATTCAAAATTACAACACCAAGGCCTGTGATGCCAAGAGCATACAAGGGGTGCTTGTGAACAAACTCTTTTCCTTTGTGACGAATAAGTCCCATACAAAGTGCAACTTGACGAGCTCTACTTCTCCCCTCAAGTCTTTTCATTTGAATCTGTCTTTGTCGATTCTTGAGTGCTGACATGTAACCCCTCCTTCAATTGCTCTTTCGTACATTCAAAACCTATAAATTGCTTTAAGTAACTAGAACGAAGTACCAAGCATATTAGAATCAAACCGAGTGTGAATATAAACGCGCCGTAACCCGCTAACAGATTCAAAGTGAAGTAGTAGATCACTACTCCAGCACCGACGGCGATACTAAAAAGAAACAGCGGTAACAACGCAACAAAGAGGAGCTGAAACACAAGACGCTTTTTAAATGCATCAACACTATTGCGAAACTCCAATAAGAAAAGCTCTAAGGTCGATTGAGACCATTGCTGGGTATGTGTCTGTAATATAGCTAAGTCTTTCCACAATCCATTTAACTCAGAAGCAGAACGTTTAAGATCATCCACCTTACGATCGCTCGATTTATCATTGGCAGAGTTTACTGGATCATTTTGACTATTTACCTGCATAACGGTGCTCTCTCAATTGCGATGTTGATATATGGCTATTTGATTAACTTCGAGACAGCCCAACCAGCGAGAAACGCACAGCCAACACTCAATAATGGACGCTCTTTAATGATGTTTTCCGCTTTCTCAGACGTGTTCTTCACACTTTCAGAGCTGGCCTCGAGAGTTTCATGGACCGCCTCTTTCACATTTTCGATAACTTCTACTGCGGCCTCTTCAGCTTTTTCATAAGTTTCTTCAATTTGTTGTTTGGCTTCTGAATTTTTAGCGTTTGACTTTGGCATAAGTTTTCTCCTTATTTGATTATCATAAGCCAGAGAATAATATTAATACTATTAATCTCTAGCTACTTTAATAATCAATGCTAGCATCGTGCCAACTTTCACAAGTACCAGAATAATTGAAGATAAGCTCCCATATCATTAATAAATGGCATTAATCAATGTAATAATTTCACTAGAAAACATCTATTAATGTATTTTTTACAAAAGCAAAGTAAAACCTTAGACGAAACAAGCTGAATATAGGGTTATTAATTGGCATAAAAAATGCAATAAACCAAATACAGCTTAGAACCAAATGAGGATTCATGAGAAACCAAAGTATATTATCTATTGTTAACCTGATAAAAAGTGGAAATATTATTTACGAAAAAGCGATATCCAACATAAGAAGTGAAAAGATGGCAAAAAATCTTTTTGATATCTACACGGTAAAGAAATGTGCAGAGTTAAAGTTACAATCTTTAACTTACTACTCAAAAATACATCAAGAACAGATACCCGCTAGTTATACGATAAATGCCAGAGAGCGCTGTATTGAAGCGGAAGATACAAAAGGTAAAAACAATCAAGAGCTCTATTTAAAGCACCTAGAAGGTGTCGAGACAAAGATCATTTCCGACATTGAATCACTGCTAGAAACTAACCCTGATTTAGAAGGGAGAAGAAGATTAAAAGTGGTAAAAAATGAAATGGAATCATGTCGAGACCAAATACACAACATGCGTCAGAATTAGTTATTAGCGAATGATGGTTGGAAATCAGAATCAAAGAAAAGGCTTATTTTAATTATTATAAATCAACTGAAATTATAAATACTACTGAGATAAAAAGGAGTAATGATATGTTGTTTAAAAAGGACAATGATCCCCTTGAGGTAATTCACTATAAAGGCATAGAAAAAATACTATGTACATTGAAAGATCACTACTTCTCATGTGTTGACCTAATTGAACAGAAAGCACATGGGAACATTGCAAGAGCTGCAAATCGATTTATAAAAGTTGAACGTTCATTAATAAACGAAGTAAACACCAAGTTCTGCATTAACAATGAAGTTAATGACAATGACATATTGAGTCAGCCCCCTGCGTTAATTGTTAGTTATAACGATATGTACCAGAGTAATTTAAGCCTAATTTCTTACCTCAAAAACACTATTAGAAAGTTTAACAATCAACATATGTCTGCTTTTTTCTCCTATTGGGTTGCGGCGTTGCAAGTTGAAAATGATGAGATAGCAAAGCATTTGTAACAGATATAACCCATCTAAAATAGATACGATTAATTAACTTGAGAAGAGAATCAAAGCCTACAACACAATCATTAAACAGTGGGAATAATCTAGGTTTAATTCTGATCTAATTCTGACATCACTCGAAATAAAAAGCGTCGAGGCATATTGCCTTGACGCTTTTTTACGAGAGGGACCGCTATGTTATTCTAGGAAGCGTCATCGACAGCCCCAGTCATCATTCTAGACAGACTTTTACCGCCTTTGGGATCAAAATCAAGTGTTCTAATCGGAAACGGTATTGTCATTCCAGCCTCTGATAATGACTCTTTAACCGCTATAATACCGTCGTGCTTTGCGTCCATATAACCAAAACCTCCTGGGTACTCAATCCAAAACCAAACCAATAAGTTAACGCTACTATCAGAAAAGCTTGAAGCGTAAACCGTCGTATCTTCTTTCCGACTAACATAAGACTTTTGGTTTATCGCTTTGGTTATCACCTCAGCGGCTCTTTTGGGACAGTCTGCGTAGGAAATCCCCACAGGGATCTCGACCCTTCTTCGTCCTTTTCGACTGTAGTTCGTCAAAATATTTCGGAAAACCATCTTATTGGGAATCATGACGTGTTGACCAGAGAACGTTTCAACCAGTGTATTTCGTAAGTTTATTTTGACTATGGTACCCATGACATCGTTGGAACCAACAACATCGCCAATTTTAAAAGGTTTACGAATACTCATTGTAATACCTGAAATGAGGTTCTCAGTCATATCTTGAAAAGCAAAACCGATAGCTAAACCTAGAATACCGGCACCGGCAAGCAACGATGTAACCGTACCTTGGAGCCCAACAAAATCTAACGCGACAAAAAATCCAATAGTAACAATGGTAACCTTAACAATAGAAGCCAGTAAGTTAATGACTTCTTGAGAGTCGACAACTCTATTGCTCAATCTTTTAAACAACTTGCCGCTTATGTTGGCAACAAAGATAAAAATAAGAAACGTAACAAAAGCAACAATCAGGTTAGGGATAAGTTTAATTGCTTCAACTAACCAATGCTCTAACTTACCCTCTATCAGATGCTGAAACTTCTCTAAGTTAAAAGAGAGATTCATTTCCATGGTGTCTCCTTCTTATTCAATATGTGGATTATTCAATACATTCATGGAATACAAACCGTTAAGGCTTGCTTATCAATACTTATCTCCAGTGAATCAGCCGAATACGTCTCTCCATCAATCACGTATGAAATAGGTCGGTCAGAATCAATTTTAACGAGCTGTGCCGAAGCATAAGTAAAGTAACTAGCTTGTTCTTTCGCTCCGAGACTCGATAACAACAGATCAGATAGAGCGATAGCTCGTTTACTAAGTGAATTTGTGTTTTCCAAATAGGTAATATGCAGCTTCCCATCATCCGGCCTAGGAGGCTGTCCCCCTTGAGCAAGCACAGTACTAAAAGGGGAAGAGTTCGCCACGACCAAACTTTGTAGTTTCATACTTTGTGATGGTTGGTCATCGATTGAAATTTGAAAGTGTTGATTATCGTCGGTGATTACTGCATTGAAGAACCCAGTCAAATACGCGAATTGCCCTTTTTCATTTTTTTGTTCTCGATGTGCGTAATCGATCATCTGTTCTTCAAACCCAATACCAAGAAGCAGTAATATTGGTTGTTGATTACAGAACGCCAGATCGATTCTTTTTGAGTTGCCAGATAAAATAGCCTCACACGCTTTTTCAACAGGCGATATTTTCGAGGTCAATCCATAAAGCATATGACATAGAGCGTTCGCGGTACCCAAAGGTATAATCCCGAGTTGTGTATCAGTCTTCCTAACTTGCCTTGCGACTTCACTAACCGTCCCATCGCCACCTGCAACGAGAATATGCGCAGTATTCCGGTCTTTGGCCTGCTTAGCTAATATTTCTGCTGATACTTCTTGGCTAGTAAGAAAAATATCTAAACTGTACTTTCTCGTAAGTTCACGAATAACCTGTTGTTCATTCGCCAACCATTTACCACCACCTGCAACAGGGTTGGCAATAAGGCAAGCTTTATGGCCAAGAGTGAGCAAACCTTTATCACTGATTGCTTGAAGTGTTTTCAGTTGTAGATGGTTCAATTGGGCTGTACTTCGCACGTCGTTAATACTTTTCAAGACCTGCTCTACAGTAAGTGACGGATTTTTTGCTAAAAGATAGGCAGCTACGACAAAGACAGAACGTCCTCGACCGAGAGCACAATGCACAACAACCGATCTAGATTGATTGATTTGGGTATCGATCCAATTTATAGCATGTTTAAGCTTATGCATTTTAGGGACTTTATGATCAAGAACCGGGGTGTTTAAATAGCGAAATTGATCACCGGTCATTGCACTTTCTAAACCAGAAAACTCAGCTGTAACATCTACAATACAATGGATGTTTTGAGATTCTAAGAACGATAAATCTGAAGGGAACAAACGACGAGATACATATAAACCTTTTCCAACCTTCTGTATTGGTTCAACTTTATCTCTTTTAATTGCCCATGCATTGTACAGTCGAACACCTAAGAAGAATGGAATGAAGATCCATCTAATCCACCACACTATTTTCCCATCGCTAGTCTTCCTAAATATTGACGGCATATCGAAGATGTAGGCAACACTAACGATGAACATCGACAAACTACACCAGGCAAAAACACCACGGATTATTAGCTGTGGTATAAGAGCAGCAGCAAAAAAACAAGCTATAGCAAGAAGCATATAATATTTAATAATAAACATGTTACGCCTTAATTTATCCGTGAATTTAAATATATTTATCCGTAAATTTATCCATCTCTAAATTAAATAAAAGAAGGGCTCAAGAATGAGCCCTTAGCTTGATAACAAAGCAGTTTTATACTTATTTAAAGAATTTGATTACTTCGTGATTCAAGCAACCTCTTTTTCATATTTACGAGCTAATGTTTCTTTTTGTTCAGTATCGAAGACTCGACCTGCGGTTTGAAAAAAACGCTGCTCTTCTTCTTCTAAATGATGTTCAACCTTATCTCTTAATGTTTTCATTAAAACAAGCCAAGCTGGTGAAGACATCTCTGTATCATCGAGTTGAGCGAGTATTTTGTCGATTCCATGATGTTCAGCGATTCCATGTCTAGTCATGTCAATGGATTGATCACTCTCGATCAAAGGTGCATAAAAATGGCGCTCTTCTGCAATCGCATGCTTGGTTAACTCATCCTTAAGGTTAACATAGAGTTCTTGCCTAGCTTGTGTGTCTCCCGAAGTTTGGAGTAACGCATCCATCAAAAGTCGTTGCTTTTCATGACTGTCTTTGAGCACATCAAATATATTTTTCATGTCTAATTCCTACTTCATTGGTTTATTTTTATGAGGATTTTGGCATCTCATTGCACTCTAGATGACAGTTCTAGCAATCTTCATCTTTCGCATCTAAATGCTCTTTAATATTTTCACAGCTATCTTCTATTGCGTTTTGAGTATCCTCTACAGCCTCATCTACATTTTCCCCGGCTTGTTCCATCGGACCTTCATCACTACATGCCGCAAGTGCAAATGTAATGCCCACAATAGTTAAAAAACGGTAAGCGTTCGATTTGATGTTCATATAAACTCCTAATGTTTGTTTTTATTCAGCAACATAATTACCACTGAAACCAGTAGTGATATTGCAAATATATAAAATATGATCTTTGCTACTGTCGCAGCAGCCCCAGCGATACCACTAAATCCCAATAGGGCGGCAATAATTGCGACAATAAAAAATATTAGCGACCAGCGAATCATCGTTATTCCCCAATTTTTAATAAATTACCAATTGTAGAGAGGTTAAATAATATTTAATTTATCCACCACTCTCTCTACATTCGGGGTATTATTTGCTATAGATAAAGCTAAGTCGTGTTCACTGCTTGATGAAACTGAACCTTTCAAGATAACCACACTGTTTTCGGTTTCAACTTGAATATCGCTACCACTAACATTGGTATTCATTAATAAACGAGTGATTACCAGTGTCTTTATGTGAGCATCAGTCAAAGCTTGTACGGCTGCGGGTGTTTTTTCTTTGTCTTCATCAATCACTGTAAGTTCGTTTTTTACAGACTTAACGTCATCTAGGCTTAGCACTAACTCTTCTGCCAAATCTTTCTCTGTTTCATTTTTAACCGAGCCAGTTAAAGTAACCACTCGATTTTTAACGTAGGTGTTGATGTCAAATGAGTTTAAATTAGTATTCAGTAATAAAGTCGTTTCTGCTTTTCCATCAATCCACGCATCGAAAGTTTCTTTTTCCCACATGCTATTAGCAAAAACAGTTGATGAAGAAGTTGCAATCAAAGTAGCTAATAATATTTTACTTGCAGTATTTCTCATTAATTATCTCCTCTAGTTAACTGACACTTGTACAATTGCAACCAGCATGCCAACTTTTTAACTGACTGAAAATAAAGGATTTACACTTTAATTTTGAAAATTTACCATTGGTAAAATAATCGGAGGTGTATTAATTACACGAGTATTTTGTAAAAATTATCATCAATGGAGATCCTAGAATAATTAATATCAATACTGTTAATTAGCCACTTCTACTATCAGTAATATTGTAACTACATTTAAAAGGTGGCGTATAGTAAATGATAGATTCGTATTTGAAGGACATCATGTTATTATCAAGGTCGTTTTCTGTCGTACAAAAAGAGAGTTAAATCATGTCATTACCGACACTGTTTATAGAGTTAAAAGATGAATTATTGCGGTCTAAAATAAACTCTCTAGATGAATTATCAAGCTTTGAAATAATTCAAAGTACTATGGATGTTCATTGGATTGACAAGCTACAACAACTGCAACCAGATACTGCTATTGTTGAAGTCTCTCGATTTACTAACGATGATTTTAAGTCCTTATCGAGTGCAACAGGATTGGACGAAATGGACTTGATTATTATCAGTACAGGTACGCCAAACAAAAATTTAGACATGATGATGAACCATGGCGCAATCTTCCATTATAGAAAGCCCGTCGACATGCAAATATTGGAAGATACCCTTGCAGACTTCAGTCAATACTTCCTCCAGAAGCAGGAAGAAGGGCGTAAAGTGTCCACCAGCGATTTAGACCAGTTCGGTATGTTAGTCGGTTCTTCTAAGCCCATGCATAAGCTGTATCGAACTTTAAGAAGAGTCGCGAAGACTGACACCAATGTTTTGATTGTCGGCGAAAGTGGGGCAGGTAAAGAATTAGTCGCACAAACGATTCACCTTGCCAGTGATCGTAAAAACCAACCTTTTATTGCGATCAACTGCGGTGCTATCAGCCCTGAGTTAGTTGATAGTGAATTATTTGGTCATGAAAAAGGCGCTTTTACAGGGGCGAATCGCACACACCAAGGGGTGTTTAGGCAAGCAGAAGGTGGCACATTGTTTCTCGACGAAATCACCGAAATGCCACTTGAACACCAGGTCAAATTACTACGAGTTTTAGAAACAGGTGAATATCGCCCTGTAGGCAGTAATGCAACGAGTATCGCTAATACTCGAGTCATTGCAGCGACAAACCGAGATCCACAAGTCGCTATTGAAGAACAGTTTTTGAGAGAGGATCTCTATTTCAGGTTGGCTCACTTCCCCATACATGTCCCTCCATTGCGTGAAAGAGGCGACGACATCGTCGGCTTAGCAAAACATTTTATTGCTCATCGCAACGCAAATGAAACCACTGCGAAGACCATTTTCACATCAGCGCTTCAAAAAATATCAGTCCATGCATGGCCAGGGAATGTCAGGGAATTAAAACACTGTATTGAAAGAGCTTTTATATTGGCAGATGAGACGATTAAAGATGAACACCTAATTTTTGATACTCCTCCTTTAGAAACAGGGACTACCGTTGAGGATATGGTTCCGGCGGGTGTTTCTCTCGAGAAGATTGAGAAAGCGGCGATTATCAATACGCTCGAAGAAAATGAAGGCAACAAAAAGGAAACAGCACAAGACTTGGGAATCAGCATCAAAACACTTTATAACAAGCTCGATAAGTATCAAGAGTAGTAATACTCATATCTGATGTTGCTATGTGAAAGGTGAAAGGTGAAAGGTGAAAGGTGAAATAGCCGATAACCGAATACTTAATAAATCACCGATTAATTCAAGAAAGTACAGTATCAACACGAAAATCAAGTAACGTTTACCGCATCTGTGTGATCAAAATAGATACAGGCGATCGTTAATTTGCAGTTGATGTTTTGCTTTTCCATGAAAATTTAACAGTGGAGGATGAGCCCTCCACTGTTAAATTTTATGCTGCATTCACCGATGTCTCGGTTCTTTTATCTTGGTCAAAGAATTCTTCATGCAACGCGCAAATCGCTTGTTGATACTTGTCATCACTCACAACAAATTGCACATTTACGTTTCTCATAGACGAATGTAATGCAATAGGCGTAACACTATGGTTCATCAAAGCCAATACACCATTAGCGAGCGTTTTATTGGTATCAATTTGAGAACCGATCGCTGAGATTATAGCGACCATTCGACCTGAAATAGATGCCTGAGGGTAACGTTTCTCAGCCTTATAAGACACCTTGTTTAAACTCTCGGTGCTACCACCTAGATAATAGGTAATAGAATTGGCGTTCATCTCTTTACCAATAAGGTTCACTCTAGCATCTGCGATAATCTCCATTAACTCATAACTAACATTGTCCGCCTTACCGACCATTCCCTGGTCAAAAACATGTAACGCATATACCTTCTGTTTTCCGGCAATGATCTCAATGTGATTCGTGTCTGGTCGGTAATCAGAAGAAATCAGTGTTCCCTCATGTTCTGGCTCGAAGGTGTTTTTGATTTGCAGTTCTATGCCACTTTCTCGTAACCCAGCAGCCGCATTAGAGTGAATAGCTTCCATACCAAGGTTAGCCAGTTGATCGGCAACATCATAATTAGTTGCCCCAATCGGTTTAACCGAACCTACACCAACGACTTTTGGGTCAGCCGAACTAAAGTGATACTCCTTATGGATGATCGCCAATGATGCCTCAGTAATAGTAGCGATACGACTAAACGTCATCTCACTGTAACCACGATCATAAGTATGCATCAAACCTTCTTTGCAATACGCATAACCAGTTACTATAGGAAGCTCCTCAGTAACATCAATGTCAGAGAAAGCCTCTCTAATCGTATCGTCCAAACTTTGAGGGGTTTTGTTGTCCCAACCAGAAAGGTCAACAAAGGTCGAATTTATACCAATGTTTTTTAATTTAAGAGCCGTGTTGTATGCACTATGTGACTCTCCAATTGAAGAAAGAAACTCTCTAATCTGTGGTAAATAATGTCTCAGTGAAAACTGTCCGTATTGGCACGTTTCAAGAATGTTAGTAATACAGTTTTTGGCTTCTGAAATACGAGACCGGATGAACTTATCTGCTCTCATACGATTCATTGGATCCGCAAAAATATGCTCATTGGTCAATAGCATGCGGCGTTCAATATAAGATAGAGCATCCTTCCACGAATCGTCACGCATCGCTATCAATTGATAGACACCAGGCTTACCTGTTTTTTTACATTCCAACAATGCATCCGTCATACCGCTGTAAGCGGACACAACAAAGATTCGGTTATACGGATTTTGAGGGCGGAGAATAATATTGTCGAGCACAGCATCAAATGCTGTCATTGATGTACCGCCGATTTTTTCTACGGTAAATGTCATAAAAGACCTTTTGTTCTTGAAGAGATTAAAGACTAAATAATAGGGAGCGGGGTGAGACATCACCCCTGAATATATGGGTTAATCAACGAGTGGATAAACGCCGTTTTCATCGTGTACTTCAGCGCCAGTAATTGGTGGGTTAAACACACAAGCCATTGTCATTTCTTTGTTTTTATATGCGCGTAAATAATGCTCATCATTCTTATCTAGGATGTACAACGTACCGGGTTTGATTGGGTAAGTTTTACCACCAACGACTTCAATCTCACCTTCACCACTCATACAAAACACAGACTCCAAGTGGTTTTGGTAATGGATATGTGTTTCTGTCGCTTCGTAAATTGTTGTGATATGAAAAGAAAATCCCATATTGTCATCTTTCAATAACATGCGAGTGCTTTCCCAGTTATCCGATACAATACGTCTTTCACTATTACGACATTCATCAAGTGTTCTAACAATCATTTTACTCTCCCTATTACGATGCTTTCTTGAAATGCTTGGTTGCTACCACTTCAACTGAGTCTTCGAAAATAGTTAAACCTTGCATCAATTCCGATTCTGAAATGGTTAATGGACAAAAGAACTTCAAGATTTCATCGTTTGGACCTGCGGTCTCAATTACCATGCCCTTGTCAAAACACACTTTTGCAATCTCATCAGCTGTGTTCCCATCTTTACATTCAATGCCAATCATCATTCCGCGTCCCTTGCGTTGAACAAATAGCTCAGGGAAACGCTTGAGATTGCGTTGAATGACATCATCGACCATGCTTGAGCTACGTTGAATATGATTTTCAAAATCATCATTTGACCAATACATTTCTAACGCTTTAGCAGCAGTAATGAACGCATGGTTGTTACCACGGAAGGTGCCGTTGTGTTCTCCCGGCTCCCACTTGTCTAGTTCAGGCTTTAATAAAACCACAGCCATCGGTAAGCCATAACCACTTATCGACTTAGATAGCGTAACGATATCTGGTTTTATGCCTGAAGGTTCAAAGCTAAAAAACGTTCCTGTTCGACCACAACCGGCTTGAATATCATCCACAATAAGTAGGATATCGTGGGCTTTACAGATTTTGCTTAACTTCTGTAGCCACTCATTTGAAGCGACATTTAACCCACCTTCACCCTGAACCGTTTCCAATAAAACGGCAGCAGGTTTATCCATACCAGCGGAATTATCGGTTAACA
The DNA here is from genome assembly GCF_041472735.1 of Vibrio sp. 10N.261.46.E11. Taxonomy (NCBI): domain Bacteria; kingdom Pseudomonadati; phylum Pseudomonadota; class Gammaproteobacteria; order Vibrionales; family Vibrionaceae; genus Vibrio; species Vibrio sp. 10N.261.46.E11. The sequence goes on along the minus strand of NZ_JBFRQW010000002.1, from coordinate 83,859 downwards.
TCGTTTCAAATAATTTTAAACCATCGATTCCAGCGTAACCTTCAAATGGCAAACGCGTAACGTTGTTGAGATTTGAGCCCGCACCTTGCCTGTGGTGTTGGTTGCCTGTAGCAGCCAATGCACCCGCCGTACAACCATGAAAACCATTGGTAAATGCAACAATACTGCTTCGACTTTTTACTTTTTTCGCCAACTTAATCGCTGCCTCAACCGCATTTGTTCCTGTCGGGCCGGTAAATTGAACTTTGTAATCTAATGCTCGAGGTTCCAAAATAAAGCGACTAAGAGCTTCTAGGAATTCAGCTTTGGCTTCTGAATGCATATCCAAGCCATGTGTAATTCCATCCATTTCAATATACTCAAGTAAAGCTTGCTTAAGTATTGGATTGTTATGACCGTAATTGAGAGATCCTGCTCCAGCAAGAAAATCGAGGTAACGATCACCTTGTTTTGTTTCAAGCCAGCAGCCTTTTGATTTAGCAAAAGTGACTGGAAAACTATTCGAGTATGAACGTACGTTAGATTCCTGCTTTTTAAAAATATCCATGATAATGCCGTTATTTAATTCCTATAAGTGTTTGATTATTTAAGGAGGATTCGATAGAGGTATTCGGTATCGTGCTGCCCGTTAAAGTGAAGATTTTCATCTAAGAAAGTAGTCACTTTCCCGGTGTTACCGTTTTTTTCGTCCAGCTTTTTGAACAATGCCCAAGACGCTTGGTTTGATTCAGTGATAGTCGTTTCTATCGCTTCAATGCTCTTTAGACCCTCTCGTTTAAGTAAGGTATTCAGCATCTTGTAGGCTAAAGCATTGCCTCTAAATTTAGGCGCCACCGCCACTTGCCAAATAAAGAGAACATTGGGCTCACTGGGCTTTTGGTAACTAGAAATAAAGCCAGCAAGGTCACCTTCATGCTCCACTAAAATACAAGTTTTACTAAAGTGAGTAGACTGCAAGAAATTGCAATATGAAGAGTTAGTATCTAATGGAGGGCACTCTGAAATTAATTGATAAATGTTGTTGCCATCCGAAACTTCTGGCTCACGAAAATTCCATTTTTCAATCATCTTTTCTACAACCTCTGGATACAATATCCAAGGCGCTGACGTAATCATACCGAGACATTTCCTTTGAGCTCTAATTAAATTCCTTTTAATTATGAGCATTTCCCATACACAAAGATCAACACATTAGCGCTAAAAATCAAATTTTAGCGACGCAGATCACACTTACACAAGTATTGTATGTATTCAACAATACTTTGAGTTCTAATGTATTTATTGGGTCGGTATAAAATTGAGTGTCTTGAAGGGAATAGACGAAAGGAAATCGTTAGTGCAATTCATAAAATACAGCGTTCAAGTGCCTGAGTAGGAAGGATAGGAATCAGCAAAAATATCGACGACTCCAATACTGAATAAGGTAAACAGTGACGCTCTAAAAAGAGATCGCTTAGGCTCTAATATTAAGACGCAGATACCTAAAACAAAAAACCTAGCGTGTGATAGCTAGGTTTCTCAAATAAACATCAATTGGCTATAAATCAAAAGAAACAAGTTTTATTCGATTGAGTTAAACGCGAATTATTTTAAAGGGTCATTATCAGGTAGTGCTTTGTGGATCCATAACGCTAAACGCTTCTTAATATTCGCGCCATCAAGCTTACTTTCAGGTAAAGGCGTAATCTGATTAACTCCAACAAGGAACAAGTACACAGCCTTAACTTTTATAGGTTGAGATGAGTGTGGCAAATCAAAGCCTTGTAACTTTGCCATTTTAGAACCGACTTCCAGAGCTTTCTTGAGCAATTTATCTTCATTAATGATCTTCGCGGTTTTCGACATATCATCTCCATCATCTTAATCGAATGAACACTGAGTATATCAAACCGAAAAACTCACAAGATTACTTCGCTCTCAGTTTGAGGAGCCGCTTTGATAAATTGCAGGTTATGGACTCCAGATACGGAAAACCCAAAGTTATTAGCTTTGGGCTTTTCTTCTAGCGACTGTGGTTGATTACAACCGAATGATAAGAATCAATCAGGCATTACAACAATACCCATACTTTCAAGCAGCTGCTCTTGCTGCCAAGCGACGATTTTAATCCCCGATGTGTCGACCTTTCGAGGATCTAACCCTTCCAATTCAGCGTGGCATAAGTTTGCTCCCTGCATACTGAACTGCCCCCATACATCTTCCGAGAACACGCCTCGGCTAAGATCAGACTCTTTCAGTGACGCGCCACCAAGGTACGTTCCTATCCAACGGTTCTCAAACAGCTCGCACTTCTCTAAACAAGCCTGTTCAAAATTGGCGTATGACAGGTTACAGCCCGTAATATACGCAGAGCAAAAATACATTCTATTGCTTACCTGATTGGCAAAATTTGTTCGAGTAAAGTTCGCGCCTTTCAGATCGCATTCGCGCAGTTCGATCCCATAGCAGTTTGCATTACTAAAGTTCGCCATCGCCAATTGGCAATTCTGGAAGCTTGCATCTCGTAAGTCGGCAACATCAAAGTGGCACCCCTCAATATCGCCTTGTTCAATAAACTTACAGTTAATAAACGTTGCATCACGTAAGTTCGAACGTCTGAAATCACAACGGATAAACGTGCAGGCTGTAAATGTAAGCTCTGATAAATCTTGCTGAGCAAAACTGTGCTGATGATAAGTGCTGTTATTAGTATCCATTTAGCCCCCTAAAGAAATTAAACTAAGACTATCATTACGATCTTAAGAAAACACCAAATTAAAAACCAACAAAAACAGCAACTTAAAACACCCAAAATTAGCCATTTTAAGGCACCAAACAACCTCTTTAAGGCTGTTATTTTCGTTTTATAGCATGCGCTTATCTTGAAAAAAGTTTTGTCGCTTAGAAGGGGTATATAAGATGAGACACAACGAGAAGATAATCATCATATGTCAGTATGAACTTGATGCAATACCCTATACAGATACACTCGCTGATAATTGGTCTTTCTCAGGCCAATTTGTATCGACAGGCCAAAACTAAAAGGTGATTTGTACCAGTAAAATCTGAGGAGTAGGGAGGCCAAGATCAAAAATGGCTGCTTAATGCGACCATTTGATAACTATTTAAGTTGTTGTTCTAAAAACAATTTAAAAAAATGTTAGCTCTTGGCTACGTTAGCAATGCCTTCAAGCTGTAGAACTGGGGCTGCGTCGATGTCTTCTGCGTTCATCATTGATGATACGCGTTGCATCGAGGAAAGCAGTAGGCTCTGCTCCCACGCTTCTAGGTTTTGGAATTTTTTAACGAAGTTATCTTGCAGCGGCGGTGGCGCATTGTTTAGCAGCTCTTGGCCTTTTTCCGTCAAGTTCGCATGCACTTTACGACGGTCTGCAACACTACGGATACGTTGTACGTAACCATTCAACTCTAGGCGATCGATGATCGTCGTGGTTGTGGCTTGGCTTACATTGGTGTGATTAGACAATTCTTTGATCGTCACATTACCCATTTCTTGGATTGCTCTCATTAGAATTAATTGAGGGCCAGTCAAACCATACTCTTTACTCAGCTTCTTCGAGTGTAAATCGATAGCGCGAATAATTTGGCGAATAGCGACCAGGATTTCGTCATGTTTGTCCAAGATGCAGACCTTTGTACTAATATACTGTGAATGGTTTTACAGCGTCGAAGCGATGATATGTCCTGATTATTTACGTCAGGTGAGCTCGAATTACACTGTAAATTGATAAATTACTTCATTGATTTTTCCGCATTGTACTGATGTTCATACTATTCTCAATCTTTTCTATACCACTAAACTTGCGTGGTACGGCACTTTTACTTATTGAAGGGGAAATGAAAGCTTCAATGAAGGTAAAAATAGTGAGTCAGAGAATACAAGTTCAAACAATAATATATTTTAATAATCATGGAGGTAGAGAGACTTAACCCTCTCAACCCAATAAAAAACCAGCCCTAATCGCCAAGCTGGAAAACGAAATTTTACGCGGCTGTATTCATCTGAAAATTACCCGTTAGTGCGTTGTAAAACTCGCTGTTATCCAAAATACCCACTAATTGGTTGTCTTCAACGAGAAGAATTGGGTGGTTACTGATCTGCTTCAGTTTAATCGCATCACGCATGCCTATTTCCGGACTTGCCACGACCACACTCGACGCGCTGATCGCGGTTAGGTCGTCAGACTCACTCCACTCGACAAGCGCCAAAGCAGATTCACCTTTTACCGATAAAGCACCTTCACTCTGTTCTATCCAGAGATCTTTAGAATCGCAGATCTTCCAGCTTTCATTCTCTTGCGTCAGTGAATCAAGAGGCTGCATCAAAGAGCGACCTTTAAGCACATTCAACGGGTTGGTGTGAGCAACAAAGTCCTTCACATATTCCGTTTTCGGCGTCAGTACGATCTCTTCCGGCTTACCGTGTTGGATCAGTTTGCCAGACTCCATGATTGCGATGTTGTTACCAATCTTCAACGCTTCATCAAGGTCGTGACTCACGAACAGAATGGTTTTGTTAAGTTTGCTTTGCAGTGTAATCAGTTCATCTTGAAGCTGGGCACGAATCAATGGGTCAAGTGCCGAAAACGGCTCGTCCATTAGCAGAATGTCAGTATCCATGGCAAAAGCTCGTGCTAAACCGACACGTTGCTGCATACCACCAGAAAGCTGATGTGGGAATTTCGTTTCCCACTCAGCTAGGCCAACCATTTCAAGTTGTTCACGCGCTTTAGCACGACGAACATCTTTGGCTACGCCTTGCATTTCTAGACCAAACGCCACGTTATCTAATACGTTTAACCAAGGCATTAAGGCAAACTTTTGGAACACCATCGAAACACGGTGAGTACGAAGATGACGTAAGGTCGCTTCATCACACTGTTCACCTAAATCAACCAGCTTGTCGCCATCTTTGATCGCCAATGAACCACGGCTGATCTCGTTCAAGCCGTTAACTGCGCGAAGCAAAGATGATTTACCAGAACCAGACAAACCCATCAATACACAGATCTCGCCTTCTTCAACCGTCAGCGACACATTGTCTACGCCGACAACTTGACCTGTTTCATCGATGATCTCTTGGCGAGTTTTACCCTGGTCGAGTAGTTCCAGCGCTTGATTGGCTTTGTTACCAAACACAACATCAAGGTTTTTGATGGTAATCGCGTCCATTGCCTTCTGTTCCTGAGAGGTAGACATGATTAAGCTTCCTTCTGGTTTGGTGTTTTGCACAAGCGATCAAGGATGATTGCGACTAAAACAATCGCTAATCCGGCTTCAAAACCTTGTGAGATGTTCACGGTGTTCAATGCACGAACAACAGGTTTACCAAGTCCGTCAGCGCCAACAAGAGCGGCGATAACCACCATCGAAAGCGACAACATAATACATTGGGTGACACCGGCCATGATGCTTGGCAGAGCGGCAGGTAATTCAACTTTGAGCAGTAACTTCATGCGACTTGCACCAAAGGCTTTACCCGCTTCAATCAGCTCTTCAGGAACTTTCGTTACCCCTAAGTAGGTCAAACGAATCGGTGCAGCTATCGCGAAAATAATGGTCGAGATTAAGCCCGGAACGATACCCAAGCCGAATAGGACCAGAGTTGGAATCAAATACACAAACGTCGGAACGGTCTGCATTAAATCGAGAATTGGGCGCAACATCGTATAGAGCCAAGGACGGTGAGCAGCCATGATGCCAACCGGTACGCCAATTAATACGGAAATCGTTGTCGCCGCAAAGACGAGAACAAAGGTTTCCAGCATTTCTTGCCAGTAGCCGAGGTTAAGAATAGTCAGCAGTGCCGCGACCACAAAGATCACCAGCGAGAGTTTACGGTGTAAGTACCATGCAATCGCAGCGGTAATCACGATTGGCAGAGCAGGCGGCATCCACTTAAATACATCGACTAAAAACATAATGACGGTTTCTAGAAAAATCGAAATAGCGTCAAAGAATCCTGCTGCATTGATTGTTAGCCAATCAACACCCGCTTCCATCCATTGTCCGACAGGGATTTTGTTTTCCGTAATAAAATTCACAATATTGCCTTTTATTATGGGTGGGCTACTTCAAACCAATCGATAAATTGGCAAGCCCACCTTTATTATTTATGTAGCTGTTGAGATAGGTAGAACTAAGCTTTAACTTGCTTTAGGTATTCAGTAACCGCTTGAGTCGCTGATTCACCTTTATGCGTTTTTACGTTGTCTAACCAAGCTTCAACTTGTTGAGGGTTGTTGTTCAACCATTGTTGAGCCGCTTTTTCTGGCTTCACTTTTTGGTTAAGAATCTCTTCCATCAACTGGTTTTCCATCTCTAGAGTGAATTCTAGGTTTTGTAGAAGTTGACCGACGTTTTCACACTCAGACAGGTAGTTTGAACGAACGTTGGTGTAAACATTCGCGCCACCGTAGTTAGGGCCGAAGAAGTCGTCACCGCCTGAAAGATATTCCATTTCAACATTGCTGTTCATCGGGTGCGGAGCCCAACCAAGGTAAACAATCCATTGGCTACGGCGTGCTGCGCGTGATACTTGCGACACCATGCCGGCTTCGCTGGATTCAACTAGGCTGAAATCTTTTAGACCGAATGCGTCAGAGTCGATCATCGATTGGATTAGACGGTTGCCATCGTTACCCGGCTCAATACCATAGATGCGGTCTTTAAATTTGTCGGCATGTTTTGCTAGGTCTGCGAAACTTTTAACACCGGCGTCGTACACGTACTTAGGTACAGCTAGCGTGTATTTCGCACCTTCAAGGTTGGCGCGAACAGTTTCAACGGTGCCCGCTTCACGGTATTTAGCAATATCGCCTTCCATGGTTGGCATCCAGTTCCCTAGGAATACATCAATGTCGCCGTTTGCCATTGAAGAGTAAGTCACCGGTACTGAAAGTAGGTCGGTTTTGGTTTTGTAACCAAGGCCTTTTAATAGTTCAGAAGTAACGGCGGTTGTTGCGGTAATGTCAGTCCAGCCTACATCAGCGAAGCGAACGTTTTCACATTGCTGTGGTTCTACTGAAGCGTTAGCACCAAATGCAAATGAGCTGATGGCTAGTGCTGTTAACGTTTTTGTCGTCACGTTCTGAATATTTAGAGCCGTCATAATGGTTCCTTTTTATCTTTCCTTTTGCTGCTCGATATCAACGCCGATAGAGAGCAGTTCTTCTGACTTTTGACTTTTGACTAATTAGTTTTGTTATTTTTTGCTTGTTACTTGTTGTTTTTATTCTTTACTACTTTTGCTATTTTTTAACCAATAACAGACACTTACGCTTCTCGTACTGGCTTATTGATTCTTTGTGTTTCTTCCCATTCCGGTGCTATCCATACCGGAACGTTTTGCTCTTTTAGAACGGGCTTACCTAAAATCAAATCGGAAGCACGCTCAGCAACCATAATGGTCGGTGCGTTCAGATTACCGTTTGGAATAACAGGGAAAACAGACGAGTCGACCACGCGCAGATTATCAATGCCGCGAACTCGACACTCTTCATCAAGTACCGCCATTGGGTCGTTATCAGCGCCCATTTTGCAGCCACAAGAAGGGTGATAAGCACTTTCAACATTCTGCTTAACCCATTCGTCAATTGCTTCATCGGAGGTAATGCTTAGACCCGGCTGAATCTCTTCACCGCGGTAAAAGTCCATCGCAGGTTGCGACAGAATTTCGCGAGTCAGACGAATACAATCGCGCCAATCTTGGCGGTCTTGTTCGGTTGAGATGTAGTTGAAAGTGATCTCTGGCTTGGCATGCGGATCTGCCGAAGTAATCGCAACCGTACCGCGACTTTCTGGTTTGTTAGGTCCAACGTGAACTTGGAAGCCATGGCCATCAAAGGCCGCTTGGCCGTCGTAGCGCATTGCGGCTGGTAGGAAGTGGTATTGAATATTTGGCCACTTCAATCCTTTGCGAGAACGAATAAACGCACACGATTCAAAGTGATTGGTCGCACCCAAGCCTTTACGAGTCAGAATCCATTCCGCACCAATCATGCCCTTGCTCACCAAGCCAAGCTTGCTGTTAAGCGTGATAGGTTCGTTACAGTGATATTGGAAGTAAACTTCTAGGTGGTCTTGCAAGTTTTCACCTACGCCATTCAACTCGTGTTTCAGTTCAACACCCGCTTTTTCAAGCACCGCTTTCGGGCCGATACCAGATAGTTGAAGCAGTTGAACAGAACCGATAGAGCCCGCAGAAGAGATCACTTCTTTGTTCGCTACCGCCACTTGGGTATTGCCTGACTTTTCAAACTCAACACCAACCGCTTTCAGATTTGATTGACCCTGTACGTCTTGTGACTCAAGTAAGAAACGACGAGCCACGATGCCTTTCTTCAATGTTAGGTTTGAACGCTTCAATGCTCGGCGTAGATAAGCATTAGAGGTTGAGGCTCTAACACCCTTGTCTACCGTCATGTGCATGGTACCAAAGCCTTCTTGCTGATAGCCGTTGTAATCTTGAGTTTCTGGGTAACCGGCATCTTTACCTGCATCGATGAACGCTTGGTAAAGCGGGTTAAGCTCCATATCGTTGCCGTTACATGTACCTACAGGTCCGTTGTCGCCACGGTATTCGTCACCACCCTTGTTCCACGACTCAGCGCGGCGGAAGTAAGGCAAACACGCTTGGTAATTCCAACCGGCTGCGCCCTCTTCTTCCCACTGGTCGAAGTCACACGCGTGGCCCCGCACATAAACCATGCCATTGATCGATGAGCTGCCGCCTAACACTTTGCCACGTGGGCAGTGCAGTTCGCGCCCGTCAAGGCCCGGCTCTTTCTCTGTTTCAAATTGCCAAGCGTACTTTTCAGTATTCATTGGGTAAGAAAGCGCGGTCGGCATCTGGATAAAAATGCTCTTATCCGTACCACCAGCTTCGAGTAATAAAACGCTATGTTCACCGCTTTCCGTTAGCCTATCCGCTAACACACAGCCGGCCGAACCCGCGCCGACGATAATATAATCGTAGCGTTGTTCCATGTTATCTATTCCCTGAGATGAGTCAGTGGGGCTAGCTACTTTAAGCTAGCCTATTAAATTAAGTATTACGCGTTAGGCATAAGGGCTGGCGTAATCGCCAAGTTCGATAAGAATGCTCTTAGTCTGCGTATAGTGAAGTAGAGTCTCTGGTCCATTTTCGCGACCAATACCCGAAAGTTTGTAGCCACCAACAGGCATTTCTGCCGGTGAATCACCCCACGTGTTCACCCAGCAAATACCCGCCTGCATTTGGTGAATAACGCGGTGAGCGCGAGAGAGGTTTTGCGTGAATACACCAGCAGCAAGTCCGTATTTAGTATCGTTAGCACGGCGAATCACATCGTCTTCGTCCGTAAACTTCATTACCGACATCACTGGGCCAAAGATCTCTTGTTGAACGTGAGGCATGTGGTCTTCGCAATCCACAAACACGGTTGGGATAACAAAGTTGCCGTTTTCGAGGCCGTTGTCTGTCACTTGATAGCCGCCCGTCAGCAGAGTTGCACCCGACTGCTTAGCTAGCTCAATCGCTTCAAGGACTTTTGAAAGGTGTTCTTTAGAAATCAACGCACCGATCTGAGTTTCCATGTCCATTGGGTTACCAATGGTCAGCTTCTCAGTGCGCGTTTTAAGTTGGTCGATGAATGCGTTGTAGATGTTTTCGTGTACATAAACACGGGTGCCGTTGGTACACACTTCGCCTTGGGTGTAGAAGTTCGCGACCATAGAAGCCGACACCGCATCGTCCAATTTTGCGTCATCAAACACAATCATTGGTGATTTGCCACCAAGTTCCATGGTGACTGATTTCAGTGTCTTAGCGCTGTCAGCCATTACCGCTTTTCCGGTACCGGTTTCGCCCGTGAACGACACTTTCGCGATGTCTGGGTGCGCCGTTAGCATTTGGCCCACTCGGTAATCACCTTGAACTACGTTGAAAACGCCATCAGGAAGACCTGCTTCGGTAAAGATCTCAGCAAGTTTGAGAGCAGTTAGCGGCGTTTCTTCTGAAGGTTTGAAAACCATCGCATTACCCGCAGCAAGCGCCGGAGCTGATTTCCACATCGCGATTTGAATTGGGTAGTTCCATGCGCCAATGCCAGCACAGATGCCCAGCGGCTCACGGCGTGTGTAGAAAAATTGAGATTCGCTCAGCGGCTGTTGGTCGCCTTGTAGCGTGGGAGCAAGGCCAGCAAAGTATTCAATAACATCAGCGCCAGACGCCACATCCACTTCAATTGCTTCTTGCAGCGGCTTGCCCGTATCAACAACCTCAAGGTTTGCAAGGTCATCATTTCGAGCTCTAAGTATTTCCACTGCCTTCAACAGAATGCGGCTGCGTTCTACAGCGGTCATTGCAGACCATACCGCAAAGCCACGCTTCGCTGATTCAATAGCACTATCCACATCCGCTGGAGAGGCTTGGCCTAACGTGGCGATAAGTTCGCCGTTTGCTGGGTTGATGCTATCAAAGGTTTCACCAGACGTAGCTTTGACCGCTGCGCCATCAATGTATAACGAGTTCATTTCCATTTGATCTTCTGACTTAATTATTGTTGTTAGACTCTATCGTCTATGTATTTGTGAATTCATATCGTTGTTGAGAGCGAGCTTTTTGAGCTCACTCACTAGAATTTTTGATGGATAATTAATCGCGCTGACACGAGTAAAACGTAAGCTGCTTGTCTAAGTAGTCATTGATGATTGCACGAGCTTTATCTGCGTTAATGCCTTCAGGATTGAGCGTCCCTCTCAGCCAGATCCCATCAATTAATGATGCAATGCCGTGTGCTATCAATTCCGCTTGATCAGGTTGAAAAATCGATTTTAATTCAATAAGTAAGTGAGAAATCAAACGCTTTTCATTAACCCTTTGCAAGCGCTTGAGTTGAGCGTCATGCATCGAATAAGACCAGAATGCTAGCCATGTTTTCGACACTTTATTTTCCGCTTGATAGCCTTCGAAATTACCGTTGATGATAGCGTTGATCCTTTGCTGGTGAGCATCAGCAGGGAGCGCTTTTAATTCTGTTGTTACGGTATTCGAAAGTTGACGCAGTATTTCTCGCATAGTCTCTTCAAGCAGGCCATGCTTGCCACCAAAATAGTGATTAATGATGCCGGTAGAGACTCCCGCTTCTTTGCTGATCAATGCAATACTCGCGGCATGCAAACCCACTCGATCTATCACCGTCATGGTGGCTTGAACAAGCTGTGGTTTACGTATGTCAGGCATCCCAACCTTCGGCATTTCTTAGTCCTTTTATTTTTCATTGAACGTTCAGTTAAATATAAAATGACAGAAATTTAGTTAGGGTTCAAATGGTTATTTCAACAAATTCATAACAATACAGCATTCAAAACATAACAACCCGATTAAAAACAACTGGTTAAATATCATTTAGGACACTAATGAAATCAATTAAAGATTTGAGGTGTGATAGTTATTGGTCAAATGTTTGTGTTCAGTTAGAACAAAACTTAACCAACCTGATTGCTTGAAGTCATGAGAAACGAATATCTTATTAAGTCGATTTTTGGGAGGATAAACAGAAGCGATAAACGAAGAAGAAAAACACAAAAAAGGTTGATAATGACGGAGTCACTATCAACCTAGCTCAGAGTTGGAACTATTGAGAGCTTTGCTTTTAGGGCTTACTCAATACGGGTAATAAAACCATACTTATCCGAGTCGGCTTTCGTCACCCAGCTAAAATAATCAAAGGCAGTGCCAGTAACGTTTTTCTATAGTTATTCATGCGTCATTCCCAAAGTGTCTGATTGGAGAAATTCTATTGGTTCACCATCAAATTATCTGTCGTGCGAATGTAATAGAATGTAGATCTTTTTGAACGTTGTTTTTTATTTTCCATAAAATGACATATCAACGTTGAACTAGCGTCAAAAGTGTTTAATCATTCGCATCAGGCATTTTTCGTGACGCATTTGTGATTAATATGCAACAGAATAATCCACCAAAATTAAACACGCTCACGTAATCTCAATAAATTAAACGCACAACAAGGCTGATAACGGGATGACAAAACCTAAAATGATCATCGTAGAAGACGATTTAAAACTTCAGCGAATGCTAAAGGATTACTTTGTAGCACAAGACTTTGAAGTCACCGCGTTAGATGACGGCAATGATGCTGTGCAGACCATCCTTGATGATCAACCTGACATCGTGCTGTTGGATTTAATGCTTCCTGTAACCGATGGGCTTACAATCTGCCGACAGACACGTACACACTTCAAGGGTAAAATTTTAATGCTCACCGCCAGCGATGATGATTTTGATCACGTTGCAGGTTTGGAGACAGGCGCTGATGACTATGTCACCAAGCCAATCAAACCAAGAGTTCTGCTGGCAAGGGTCCGCTCGCTATTACGCCGTCAAGAAACCAATACACCTCTGGTTGATGATTCAAGTAGCCTTCAGTTTGATCAACTTACTCTGAAAAACACCTATAAAAAGTGCGAGCTTTCAGGTGTGGTTTTATCACTGACAGACAGTGAATTTGATCTACTTTGGCTGTTAGCATCTAATCCTGATACTCCACTGTCACGTGATTATTTAACTCAAACACTGCGTGGGATCGAGTACGACGGGCTCGACCGAACGATTGACAACAAAGTGGTGCGTTTGCGTAAGATACTTGGTGATGACAAAACACCAGCAGAAAAAATTCAGACCATTCGCGGGAAAGGTTACTTATTTGTTTCGACCGCCTGGCATTAACCGCGCTCAGTACGGGCGCAATGAAAGAGAGCGATTATGCGACGTATCTATTTGGAGTCCCTACTAGGGCTGTTAACTTGCTTTATTGTTGGTCTTCTCGCCTACGAAATTTGTGTCTATCAGCTCAATACCGACTATGAATATATATTGCAAGATTACGAAGCAACGGCCCACCAGCAGCTCCTAGAAAACATAGCAAATAATCAGGGCCTCGAAGCCGCTCATCAAGCCATAAATCAGTTTGTTGACACCACCCGCAATACCCTCGTCACATTCAAATCGAATGATGAAGTACCGGCTCCAGTTTCTGAATTCTTTACTGCTAACCCCAACGTATTTATTTTTCACGACGACTATCGTGAGTTATGGTTTCGCTTAGCTAACAATGAAAACATCTATCATTACCTGCCCAACGACGACACACTCGTTCGACAAAAGATTGAGCTCGAAGATGATCTTATTTGGGTATTCTTTATCGCGAGTTTCATCGTATACGGCCTAGGTCATCTGTTGATTATTTTCCGAAGAGTTAAGAAACTTGAAAATGCCACACTGCGCTTTGCAGGAGGCGACCTCTCTTCGCGAGCTGAAACATCCGGCAGCAGTGCCATTGGATCTCTGAATAAATCCTTTAATCTGATGGCCGACCGAATCCATAGCTTGATCGAGAGTAATCGTTCGCTCACCAATGCGGTAGCTCACGAACTGCGAACTCCAATATTTCGAATTCAATGGCAGGCAGAAATGCTCAAAGACACGCCACTCAACGAGGGGCAGCAAGATACTATCGAAAGCATTGTCGAAGACACTGAAGAGATGGAGAAAATGGTCGATGAGCTACTATATTACGCAAAACTCGACAGTTGTGACCTAGATAACTTACAACAGCCATTAGAAATAAGAGGTTTTATCGATCACGCAATGAGTCGTTGGAACAAAGAGACGGAACTTAATATTGACCTATCCTTACCAGAAAAGCCTAGCTTGATATTAGCAGATGATACGCTGCTCAATCGCGCGTTAGATAACCTAGTACGTAACGCGATGAAATTCGCACGCTCACAAATTTCGATAGAAGCAAGCGTACACCACGATATGTTACAAATCGCCGTGCATGACGACGGTGACGGCGTAGCAAAAGAGCACCGTTCTCGCCTATTCGAACCTTTTTATGTTGGAGATAAAGCGCGTAACAAAGCCAAGAGTGGCCATGGTCTAGGGCTTTCTATCGTCAAGAAGATCTGTGTTCAACACGGTGCAACAGTCCAAATTGCACAAAGCAACACTTTAAAGGGCGCCGTATTCACTATGACCTTCCCACTGTGTCATGGTTCGACTGACAAACCCATACAGTAACGAAAAATCATCTCTGGAATAATGTTCAACATCAACCGAAGGGGGCTAGATATCCCCCTTCAAAACCAACAACACTCGTTCACCCTTACTAACGTGAGCTGAATTTTATCTCTGGAGAAACACATGAAAAAATTAATGATCATCGCGGCACTATCGCTAGTAGCAACAGGTTGCGCTCAACAAACTTTCGTAATGGCCCCTCAAGAGAGCGAAGCAACAGCCCCAACAACTGAAAAGTCACACCACTTTTTCATCAACGGTCTAGCGCAGAAAAAACAAATTGATGCAGCTGAAGTATGTAACGGTATCGACAACGTTGCTAAAGTTGAAGTTCAAGAGACATTCGTAAATGGTTTACTAGCGACTTTGACTTTCGGTATTTATACACCACGTGAAGCTCGCGTTTACTGCAAAGCTTAACTCGTCGTTATTTGTCCACGAACCGACTGACGACACAAAAAGTTTGGTCTTGGAAGCTGCTGCCTGATATTCAGCATGAAAGCCGAACAGCCTCGTCGGTTTTGACTTATACCAGCTTTGGTTTAAATTACTTTCAACTCGCTTGAAGATATTCACCTCAAGCGAGCTGAAATTTCAGAACAACCTAACTTGCCGCTTTTACCTTACCTTGCTTCAAGTCTGACAGAACTTGTGATTTTGGTCCGTCCGCAATAATGCTGCCTTTCTCCATCACTATCACTCTATCCACGATATCCAACATCGACGTTTTGTGGGTGATAAGAATCAAAGTCTCACTAGGTAACAGCTGGCTCAGCTGATGCTTAATGTGCATCTCTGAACGGTTATCCATAGCGCTGGTAGGTTCGTCCATCAATAATACAGGAGGGCGGCCTAGAAAGGCTCTAGCTATGGCAATCGACTGACGTTGACCTCCGGAGAGCAAACCACCACCTTCGCCTACTTGGCGCTCTAAGCCTGCAGGATCTTGCTGAGTAAAAGCGGTAACGCCTGCACGGTTGGCAGCATCCATAACATCACGATCGTCAACCAACGGGCGTCCCAAGGTAATGTTGTCTCTCACCGTGCCATAGAATAGATTACTGTCCTGCGGCACACAGCCTATATTGCGTCGTACGTCGACATGGTGAAGTTGTTCCATATCTGTATCATCAATGCGAACATGACCTTCTGTGGGCTTATACAGGCCCATAATCAGGCGTTCAAGTGTGCTTTTACCGGAACCAATTCGCCCAATAATCGCGACCTTTTCACCAGGACTAATATTTAGAGTCAGGTCTCTTATAGAAGCGATTGGTGAATCAGGGTAATGGAAAGTTACCTTATCAAGTGCGATATGCCCTTGGATTATCGGGCGATGGATGTAGCGCTTGCCTTCCTCTTGCTCACTAGGCATCGACATGACTTGTTCAATCAAGGTCATCGATGATTTCGCTTGGTTGTAACGTGTAGAAAGCAATGATAACTGAACAAGAGGACCAATTGCTCTACCACTCAACATAGTAGCGGCAATCAAGCCCCCCATTGTAAGCGTGCCTTCTGCCATTAGGTACACACCAAAAATGATCATTCCCACATTAGTACTTTGTTGAACAAAGCCAGCAGTATTTTGGATGCTGTCTGTAATACGACGACTCTTGATATTCCAGTTTGCCATATGCGCGACAGCTTCTTCCCAACGGAATTGGAACTGACTTTGCGCGCTGAATAGCTTAACGGTTTCTAGCCCCGCCAAACTCTCAATTAAGTTTGCGTACTTCTGAGAAGCAAGGCGAGAACCTTCTTCAATGGTACGACGCAGCGGGCCTTGTATTAACAACGCATAGATGATCAGAATTACCACACCAGCGACAGGAACAAAAACAAGGTTGCCAGCCATTAACCAAATTAACGCTAAGAACATAAGAGCGAATGGCAAATCGATTAATGAGCCTATCGTTGCTGAAGTAAAGAACTCACGAATTGATTCGAATTCTTGCAGGTTTTTAGCAAAAGCACCGACAGAAGCTGGCCTAGCTTCCATACGAATCCCGAGCACCTTACTGAACAACTTAGATGAAATCAGGATATCGGATTTCTTACCCGCAACGTCAATAAAATAGCTTCGCATTAACTTTAAAAGCAAGTCAAAGAGGAAGACGACAAAAATACCACTCGCGAGTACCCATAGCGTCTCAAACGCAAGGTTCGGTACTACTTTGTCGTACACCAAACGGGTAAACATTGGCGCTGCAATAGCGAAAAGGTTGATTAAAATTGATGCAATCAGCACATCACGATAGATTCTTTTAGATTGCCAAATCGTGCTCCAAAACCAGTGACCTTCGCGCGCTTTTAAAATTTCTGGCGAGCGTTCATCATAACGGAATTGTTTTTTTACTAAGAAGTAACGGCCGATGAATTGCTCTTTCAACTCTTCGATAGGGATGACGATTGGCATCATCCCACTTTCCGTTGTGATGATTTCGGCTTCTTGCTTCTCAATATCGATACTATTAAGAACGCAAGCCTCACCTTGCTTGAGTAACAATATAGCAGGCAGAATTAAGTGAGGGATGTTTTCTAGATCGGAACGGTTTTCTTTGGCCACTAACCCCGCACGCTCTGCAGAGCGAGGGAATAGGAAAGGAGTTAGCTTTCCATCAGAGAGTGGTAGCCCATTGATCAACGCTTCGGGCGAGTTAGCTAACCCGTAATACCGACTAACGTAGATCAGTGAGTTTAATAGTGGATCTTGCATGCGATATAACCTTACAACTATTTATCAACAATGAAGCCTTGGAACACTTCTACGTAGTTATCAGACAAAATATCTAACTGAGTCTGAGTTTCAATTCGTGACGCAATAGTCGTCACACCAAGGTTATGAGCCGTTCTTGAGATAGACGTTAACGTAAATTTCTGTTTTTCGTCATCAAGGTTATGAGTAAATAGGTAATCCAGCTTCACATAGCTAGGGCGGTACTCGTTGATGTAATCGAGCGATTGGAAGTTGCGTCCATAATTATCGACACCAAACACCGCATCAGCGTTGCGAATGGTGTTACACAATAATGCCGTGTAGTGCGGAACATTGACGAAACAGTTTTCAGGAATTTCAAAATGTAATAGATGAGCGATTGAAGCATTTTTTTCAAGAGATTTTCCAATCCAACGGATAAAGCTTGGCTGAGAAATACTACTTGGCGATATATTGATAGCAACGGGGCTAGTAAGCTCTTTTGCATTCAGTTTATCAATCATCTTCTCGATAACGTATTGATCGAGAATGTGGCTCATTTCAAGCTGTTCTAATGCGTATAAGTATTGGTTAGCACCGTAACGAACCCCCTCTTTCTCAATCGCAGAGAACACTTCTTGGTGATAAGTTTTGCCAAAACTATTATTCGCAGCTTGGAAGCGGAAAGTTACTAGGTCATTGATGATTGCTTCTTCGACCAACATGCGCCATTGCTGTTTACCCATTACAGCGCCATGGTCGTCAGCAGTTACGTAACCGTAAGCAAGCTCACGGTTCGCTTTCGCGCTAGACAGTGCGTTATCGACCAAAGACATGATTTCAGTACTGGTTTTACGTTTTTTGCTGTATGTCACACCGAGTGCTATGTGTGGATTCGCCATACCAGTTGGATCTGAACCTAGATTTTGAATGCAGTTTACGATGCTGCTCGCGACGAGTTTCAGTTCACTTTCATCAATGTTCGGCATAATGAAGCCAAACTCATCACTAGAAATACGAGCGATAGTAATATCTGGAGATGAAATAGAAGCCTGTAGCTGTTCAGCTAATTGGTGAACTAAGGCATCGCCTTCTTGATAGCCTTTATCATCATACTCTTCACTAATAAATTCGGCTTTTAGTACCGCCAGACCACCTAAACTAGACTCTTCTAACCACTGAGTTAATTGAGACATGTAGTAAGCACGGTTACCTAATTGAGAAACAGGATCGATATACGCGCGCTCACGAAGTCGTTGAGCTTCTTGCGCCTGATTTTTAAAGGCCTGCTCTACCTGAGTCGACATGTGGTTAATACCGTCGACGACTAAGATGAGATCTTTTGTTTTAGGGCGAGCCAGAGGTTCTCCGAACTGATTTTTAGCAATCTGATTCATTTTTTTTATGATTAATGACAGCGGGCGTAGTGCTCGCTGGAGTATCCATGAAATCGAGATTAAACCCAGTAAGAAAATCGCTCCAAAGAAGGTCACTAGTCGGGTAAAGGCTTCCCAAAGCTGCGTGTAAGCTGAGCCTGGGTGACTCACTATTTCAACTTCGGCAAGTTGCATCCAACCACTAGTAATCACGCGGCGATCGTGAATCGGTTTAAATAAATTCAGGTTGGTAAACCATTGCGGAACACCACTTGGTTTAACAGGATATGAACGAATAATATCATCTCCTGTGTCTAAAAAAATCAATCGTACGACAGAGTAAGAACTACCATCAAACAGTGCGTTGATAACAGACTCTACAGCCACTTGGTCCTTTTCTTCGAGGTAAGGGGCGAGCGCCAGTCCAACAGTATTAATGGTATTATTTACTTCAGAGCGTTGCTGCTCTTCTAAGTATCCACGGGTGGTATTGAATTCAATCATAAAAACTGACGTCATCAGCAATATGAACACTGCAACCATCCCGACCACAAGCTGTTTATATAAAGTCATTGTACCTACTCATCGTAATTGATAATGGGTTTGTTTAATTTTAGAGAGCGCTCACGCGAACGTAAGTCGTTCCATAAGCTCAATCTTGAAGATTTTCCTGATAACTTACCGCTGCCAGCCGCCGACTTGATTAACCAAAGGTTTTTACCATTGAAACTGTATATCGGTCGTAGATCTCTGCGCTTGGAGCCGCGTTTTATTTCAGGGTTTAAGTTGTCTAAAATTAGCGGTTCTGCACTCGGTGTAGAGTAGTAAGCCAACACCATATGGAATTGGTTTAACTCAAGTGCTTTTACATACACTAATCGTAATTTCTTATCTGGGACGCCCAGTTCAAGTAAAGAGAAATATTTTGCGATAGTGAAATCTTCACAGTCTCCCGCGTTACTGCCCAAAAATTCCAGCGGTGTCGCCCAGTAGTCGTTCTTTCCCCAAAGTATACTGTCATTCACAAAGTACATTTGGTTAAAGAACCGGTTTACCGAATCGAGTTTCTCTTTTTCACTTAACCCTGCGTACGACGTCATATTCGAGCGCCATGTAGATACTCGCTTCCCTGCTCTTTCTCCGTAGGTTACAGAAACTGCGTCTATCCACCTTTGATCACTTTTGTTCAGTGCCCCGGAAGTAAAAGAGGTAAGGAGCAGCAACAATAACGAGAACCGAGGCTTCATTGACGCTGCTCTTTTTTTTGCATTCCCAGTAGGAAGACGTTCTCAAGCATTAACCGTCCTTACTCTTTTAGTGCGTTGTTTTGAGCACTCAAAATTGGCTTCAACATATATTCAAGCACGGTTCTTTTGCCAGTGATGATATCGACAGAAGCGGTCATACCGGGAATGATAGGAAGCTCTTCATTAGCCCCAAAGCTGTACTTCTCGGTACGCACTCGCACGATGTAAAAGCTGTTACCTTCTTCATCTTGAGTGGTATCGGCACTGATGTGTTCTAACACACCCACTAAACCACCGTATTTAGTAAAGTCATAAGCACTGAACTTAACCACAGCGCTCAATTCAGGACGCAAGAATGCGATATCTTGTGGCGCAATTTTCGCCTCAACTAATAGGGAATCTTCAGTTGGTACAATTTCAACAATGTCCATACCCGGTTGAATAACGCCGCCTACGGTATTAATACCAAGCGTTTTGACGGTTCCGGTTACTGGAGAAACTACTACGGTACGATTAACTCTGTCTTCAAGGCCAACCGCTGATTCTGTCATTGCAGAGAGCTTATCTTGTGCTTGGTTTAGTTTCTCTTGTTGCTCTGATCGGAAGTTCAATGCAGCATCGATACGACTGAGCATCGCTTCTTTGATTGCTGAACGTAGAAGAGGGATTTTGAGTTCGCTAGAGGTCATTTCTCTGCGAGTATCGTTAACTTGCCTTTGTAGCTTGAGCAGTTCAATTTTTGGTACCACCCCTTCATCAGCAAGAGGCTTGGTAATATCCAGTTCTTGGCGGGCAAAGTTGTAACTCTGTCTTAAGTTTTGAACACGCGCTTTTATTTCAACTAGGTCTTGCTGTTTCTGCCCAACCTGTTGATCAAATACGGAAAGTTGGTTTTTTAAGTTATTCAGATCTTGACGATATTCTGCTTTTTGGCGATTAACCAATTTAGGGTGAAGATCGTAGAATAGTGGTGGGAAGGCAAGTTTACCGTAGTCAAGCAAGACACTTTTTTTCCACTCTTCGACTGAGAATTCTTCATTGATGATGACGCTGGTCAGTGAAGCGGAAAGCATGAGTACATTAGCCGTTAAGTTCGCGACTTGTTGTTCGCGCTCACGAAAGTCAGAGCGGAATCGAGTGTCATCTATTAATAGTAATTGTTGCCCTTTTTGAACTCGTTGCCCTTCTTTGACTAAAATTTCTTTAACCAAACCACCTTCAAGGTTTTGCACCACCTGAATCTGAGAGGAAGGGATCACCTTCCCTTGGCCAACAGTCACTTTGTCGATTTCAGCCCAAGCAGACCAACCAATAGCAGCGACAAAAAACAGAACGATAACCCACAACATAATACGCGCACTGGTGGGCGTATTGAGGAGCAGTGCCGCTGTTTTGTCATCGACATACTCAAGTTCGGTCTCGTTCAATTTGCTGAAATTTTTCTGACTCATAACAGTCCTTGTTCGCTAAATAAAAGTGCAAGCTTTGTGAGTGTATTCTTACTTTTGATAAATGTTAAGGCTTTGCTCCTTTAAATCTTTGAATTTATATATTTTTTAACTCTTATTGTTTTTTGAAATCTGTTTTATCAAGTTGGTGTTTTCTCAGCTTGTCATAAAGCGTTTTTCGCGATACTTGCAGCTCTTGCTGTACCTCTTTTAAGCGCCCTTGATGACGATGTAGTGCCTCTATCAAGATGATTTGCTCAAAGCTATCGGTTCGTTGGCTTAATGAGCGTTGTTGCTCTTCAGTCTTTAGATCGATGTGGTCTTTATCGCTTTGCTCTTGATTATGATCAGGCTCTGATTCAAGCGATGCCAGCTTGGGTTTAGTCAACACTCTGAGCTCTGCATGTTGGCGAAGCTGTCGAATATTTTCACTCCAGTGAGTGGCGATCAATCGCTGAACCTCTTTTTCTGTAATCACCGGTGGAGGTAACTGATATCGACTTGCCGCACCACGAGCGAAATGTTTAAACAAAGAACCAATATCTTCTGTTCGTTGTGCTAGCGGTAGCAAATCAAATCGACGGAACTCACTTATAATTGTAGTAGGAAGTATTTTGGTTGCTAAAATGATACAAGTTGCATTGGTCTTGCATGAGTTTTCACGAAGTAGAGTGGGTTTTAAGTTCGCTAGCCACTGCCATTGGTCTTGAGTTAATGCTTCTGTTTCATGGATATAAAGTGTCCCACCCTGATGTTTCAAGAACAGTTGCAAAACAAACTGATGGAATGTCGCTTCGTCACTGCGTGGCAAATTAAACGCAGCAACAGGGCAAAGCTCTGCGGCTTGATGGCTGTGAAGATCGTGCGTGTACTGCGCCGTGACCCTTTTACCCGTTCCTAAATCACCGACGAACAGTAGAAGTGGGTTAGTTTTGGTATCTAGAGAGATCAGTTCTCGGCGTAATGCCTGCATTGATGGCGATTGACCAATCAGTTTTGGACCCACCTGATTCTGTACCGCCAACTCTTTACGTAATAGATTATTCTCTTCAACTAAAGCGAGCTTATCCGATGCTTTTTTTACTGCGGTCAGCAGGGCATCGACCACAAACGGTTTTTCCAAAAAATCATAAGCGCCAGCTTTCATTGCGGATACGGCTGTTTGCACGTCCCCATGGCCTGTCAGTACAATGATCTGAAAATGAGGGTTTTGATTCAGCAGCTTTTGTGTCAATTGAATGCCATCCATCACTGGCATGTGAATATCAGTAATGACAATCCCAGCTTGCGTCACATCTATTCTCTTTAGTGCCTCAATGGCATTTGGGAAGCAGGCAATATCGATGCCTTCAATGAGCATGGCTTGTTCTACGGAGTCTCGAATGGCAGGTTCATCATCGACAAAATAGAGTTTAGGCAGAGAGTGCAAAGTCGAATCCTTAACAGTATGTGAGGTTAGCTATGTGTGAAATTAGCAATATGTAAAATTCATTTTCTAATCAACGATAACAACGGCACGTTAGCGCTTATCGTTATATAACGGGATGTTGAGCGAGAATACCATGCCTGAAGGCTCTAATCGGTTGGCGCTGATCGTGCCGTGATAAGCTTCAATAATCCGTTTCGATATTGAAAGCCCTAGCCCTAAGCCTTCCGGTTTAGTGGTAAAAAACGGGTCGAACAGCCGTTCTAGCTTATCGTTCGGCATGCCAATTCCGTTATCCCAAATGATCAGCTGACAAGAGTTATGATGCAGTTGCCATTCGATGCCTATCTGTGGGCTGGCCGGTTGGTCAACGTTTTCCAGGTTTTGTTGCTCCTGCAAGATTTTTTGTTCAATAACTTGTTGTTGAAGCGCTTGAGTCGCGTTGTGAATCAGATTCACCAGTACTTGCTCGAGTTCGGTTGGATGAATGGCAATATTAATGTGATCTGGCACCGTGCTTAGCCTTAGTGTAATGCCTTGCTTGATCATCAGCGCACTGAGAATACTGGTGGCGTTGTTGACCGCTTGGTGCAGGTTCGCGACATGATGTTCTTGTTTAGTGACCTTGCGAGTAAAGACTTTGAGTCGCGCTATGATGTCGGTAATGGTGTTGTTGAGGCCAATCATTTTCTCAAGATTGCTCTTCACTAAATCTGTACGTTCCATTTCTAGCAGCTTTAAGCTGTTCTCGCTATAAGTTCGAAGCGCTGCAAGCGGTTGGTTGATTTCGTGGTTAATGCTGGCTGACAGCTCTCCGAGTACCGCTAATTTTGCTGTTTGGGTCAGCTCTTGTTCTGTCTGCTTCAGCTTTAACTGCGATGCTTGGTATTGAAAAATGGTTTGCTGAAGTTGTTGATTGGATTTCTTCAAATAGTGAGTACGTTTATCAACGGTTTGTTCTAGGTTTTGGTTGAGTCGGGTTAGCGCGACTTTCGCGACGTAAGTCTGGCGCCACGACCACGCGATGAGCATCACCAAGCTGTAAATCACCACGAAGATGACATCGATCTGCAGCACTTTAATTAGCTCTGCTTCGGCCTTTTTTAATGCGACAACTTGGTACTGATTGTTACTGAAGGTTGCGGGGTAAAGATTGAACGGCCCAAGTTTAAACAATCGGTTTGCCGTGAGTTCTTTTTGTACTCGATTTGGTTGAATGTTGTTGGGCTGATTAGCGTCGTTAACTTGTGGTTGATAGTTGGAAGAGCGAAAAGCTTCTATGATCGAAATTTCGCTTTGACCGTATTGGCGTTGCATGGCGATATCGGTTTGTTGCTTCTGGCTCAATGGCAACAACGAGTGATAAAGCCACTGAGTTTGGCTCGAGAGAAAAACCACTTGGTTAGAGTCGAGCACCACAATCTCAAAATCATCGCTGGTTAGGATATTTTCAAGGTTCTCTAGACTCACTTTAACGGTGATAACCCCAACAATGTCATTCTCTATATACAGGGGCGAAGACAAAAAGTAACCGCGTACATTCGAGCGTGCACCCAGTGCGACATAGTGTGTGTTGCTGCCCTTAATTGCTGAGGCGAAGTAAGGACGAAACGAGAAGTTCTCACCCACGAAAGTACTAGGCTTTTGGTAGTTACTTGAAGCCACGACAGTGCCGCTCGAATCGTGGATATAGATGGTGTCGGCTTGGCTTTGATTAGACCATTCAAATAGCAATTGATTGAGCTGAGCCACGGAAATCTTGTCTGTTTGTGGTGATGAGTCAAAATAAGAGAGCAGACGTGGGTCATGGCTGAGCAAATCAGGGATCTGTTTGAATTTATCCAGTTCAGAGTCGATTTGTAGGTTCGCTTTATTGGCTGCTTCGTTGAGCTTTTGAGTGATCACTTTTTCTTGAAATTGTACTGCCAAAAAATGAGTTGCGCTCAGCCCAATAGCCCCCAATAACAATGAGAATAAAACGAAGGGAGTCATTATGTTAAGCAGTATCTTAGTCACTAGGATCTCAGCATGTCATCGGTTTGTATAAAGATTATCAATATGATGGATAGAGTACCGAGATCTTGTTAACACAGAGCACCTTCTGTGAGACAAAACCATGGCTTAGACTTGTGTTTCAAAGGATTACAGCGCAAAATCAAAATAAATTGAAAGGAGCAACCAAATGGAACTGACCGATATTCGTCGCGAATACGCTAAGGGTGGATTGAGACGTAAAGACTTAGCCGCAGACCCGATTGAGCAATTCAATCTATGGCTAGAGCAAGCTATTGAAGCTAAGTTGACGGACCCTACTGCCATGACAGTTGCTACGGTTGATGAAAATGGTCAGCCATTCCAGCGAATTGTTCTACTAAAGAATGTTGATAAAGACGGCTTCGTTTTTTACACCAACTTGGGTAGCCGTAAAGCACATCAGCTTAGTCACAACAGTAAAATCAGTTTGCATTTCCCTTGGCACCCTCTTGAGCGACAAGTTCATATTACGGGCACGGCTGAAAAACTGACAGCAATGGAAAACATGAAGTACTTCTCGTCACGACCAAAAGAGAGCCAATTGGCCGCAATTGCAAGTAAGCAAAGTAGCCGTATCTCTGCTCGTGGGATTTTAGAAGGTAAATATCTAGAGCTTAAACAGAAGTTCGCGAAAGGAGAGATTCCTGTGCCTTCTTTCTGGGGTGGCTTCCGTGTGCGTGTGGATAGCATTGAGTTCTGGCAAGGTGGTGAACACCGTCTGCATGACCGCTTCTTGTTCTCACGCCAAGACAATAGCTGGGATATCGATCGCCTAGCGCCTTAATTTGCTTAATGGCTTAACTGATCCAAAAATACCGTTGATTAGACTTATCAACGGTATTTTTTTGTCTGCATCTCATCAAACCAATATCTAATCACTGTGCAGAACAACCGAGATCTGCTTTTTAAGCAGGGTTTCTGGGATCATAGAGCCTAGCCCCGAGTCCAACGCATACTCAATCAACTGGCTTTTACTGCGCGCATCAAATTTCTGTTTCAACCTGGCGACATGCCCTTCGACCGTTTTGATTGAAATGTTCAACGTAGACGCGATGTACTGTGGTTTCTTGCCGAATAGCAGCAAGAACAGCACTTCTGATTCTCGCGAAGTCAGTCGCTTTTTGAGCTTTGATATGCGTGGCTTTGATCCTGCAATGGACACTTGATTGTCTTTTTTGCAAGTCGCCTGACACACCCAATGGCCTACCTCTAAGATGGCTGTGTCGGTGAGTTCTTGACCATAAAAAATGGTGCCTTGAACTTCGCCATTCCCATCAAGCCAAGGGGTTTTAGTAAAAATATGGGCGTGCCAGCGTCCGTCTGGATAAGGGTGAATATCGAGGATTTTAAGAGTACTGCGTGTATCCATTACATGCCTGTCTTGAGCCCTGAAATCCTGCGCACATTCGGTTGTTTGACTAGGCATATCGAAATCGGTTAAGCCCGTACAAGTTTCGTTGGGTTTTAAGCCAATCAATTGGTTGTAAGCAAGGTTGGCATACACGAAGACAGAGTCAGTATCTTTGCAACCCCAGCAACCTGGAAGTTGTTCAAATAAAGAACGATGTATGGAGTTGAGGGGATCCGGCAAGGCTTTATCTCGTAAGAGGAAGTATTGCAATGATATCAGTTTCTTATAGCGCTGCAATGACAATTAGAAGTCGAGTTATGCATCAAAAATGGAGTGTGATCAATAGTTGAACGGCATGCTGTTTAAGTGCGCTTTTATTGATCGATGGCCAAACAAAAAGGATGAGAAAAAAGCAAAAAAAAGCCAGCCTGAAGAAGGGCTGGCCAAAGACAAGATATACCTTGTCGACACGTAGAAGATTTCCAGTTTAATTTACGAGGGTCATGTAAATTAAGCTGAGGTATCAGATAGATACCCAGAGTGACTTACTACTCTATCGACGAATTTACTCCTAGGCGAGATCGAATATAAGGAGGGAATTCCCCTATAAACACTGACTCAACCTGATACTAGGAGAATCTAAGGTCAATATTTGAGGGCTTTGAGTAATACCAAGAGCTTATAGCTCTCGTAATACTCGGAATCCTAAGTAGTTAGCGGCAGTAGAAGGTGAAACGTACAGTTCAGCAAACACTTTTGCCTCTTCAGGAGAGAAGCTCCACGCGCCCCCCTTAGCGATGCCTTTTGGGGTTGCAGTCCATTCCCAAACGTTACCTACCATGTCGTAGAAACCCGTTGGCGTTGGCAAGAATGATTTAACAGGAGAAGTACTGACGTTTGACCACTGTGTGCCAGACCAACCAGTATTAGCTCTACCTGAACGGAATTTGTTGCCCCACCAGAAGCTGGTATCTTGACCCGCTCTTGCCGCTGCTTCCCACTCTTGTTGTGTTGGTAGACGGTAAGTAAATCCTGTTTTTTTAGATAACCAACGTGTGTACGCTTTCGCATCGCTTTGGCTGACGCATACAACGGGCGAGCTATCGACTTGCTTGAAACCTGGATCTTTCCAGTCATTGTCTGACACAGTCGTGATCTCTGCATTGACGAAGGTGTCACAGGTGTTCATCAACTCAGCGTCTGTCTGGTAACCCGTATTTTTCACAAATGCTCTAAAATCTTGAACACGAGTTGGGGTTGCCGCTAATGCAAATGGCTGTTTGATCGTGACTTGCTCAGCGTTATTTTCACCGAGTAGATAAGTCCCGGATCCGACCACAATCATTTCTGGACTTTGAGTACCACTGCCCATTGGGTCGGCAAATTTGGTACCCACATTCAGTGAATTCTGCTTCGCTTGTAATACTGCTCTTAGGTTGTGGTCTCGGGCTATTTTCAGCTCTTGGTGGAAAGAAAGGTAACCTTCTTTCTCAATCGTAACCATGTGCTGCCCTGTAGGTAACATCACTTCAACCGGAGTGCTGCCATAGTTCACACCATTGATAGAAACCTTGTCATTATATTGATTTGAACGAACCACCAAGTTAACCCATGCAACTTCTTTCTGCTGATCATCGGCTTGCAGATCGCTCTGATCGAAACAATTTGAAGATTGAATGCCAAGTAAGCGGCAAGGAGTGTTCTTATCTGGACGAGTTTCTAAATTCGCAGCAATCACGGCTCGGTAACGGTTATCTTCGGAGAAGCCAGATGATTTCACGCTGTGTTGCAGAACATGAATATTCAAAGAAGCTGACGCCAGGTGTTCTTTTACTATTTTTGATTCTGTCGCGTTGTCTACAAGGCTATTTTGAAATTGTTTTACTGCTTTTTGAAGTGTCAAAGCCACCGTTTGTTCTGAACATTGAGCTAACGTCATGTCGCTGCTACAGCGGTTGGTAAAGCTAACGGTATGTTCTTGTGTTTGAGTGACCTCGCTTCTCAACCTTTCGGCTCTTGCTCTTAGTTTGTCTTGATTTAAATGGGCGATTGAAGTTTCTACAGCCGATTTTTCTGCTTCGATGACTTCTAGCTCCATCACTAAGCTTTGAAGCTTTTGGTCAGAATCCGAAATCGTAAGCTTGTGCTCTTTTACCGATTTCCAGGCATCTTGAAAATGGTTTTGAGCCGGTGAGATATCGAAACCTGGCTCATCAATCATGCGAGTGTAATCTTGCTCTAGGCTAGTTTTCGCCGTTGCGAGTTTTTGCTCTGATTGAGCTAATAACTTGGCTTGACGTGCCATTTGCTCTGCTTGGTTATCGACTTGATTTTGTTTGTCCGCCATCTTCTTCTCGATAGCCGTTAAACTGGCATGTTTTTCGAAAAGAGAGCTTTCAATGTCGATGACTGATGACGTGATTACTGGAGATGTCGCTTCAGCGAAAACAGCAGGCGTCATTAAGCATGGAGCAAGTGCAAATAATAGAGTAGGAAAACCTTGGCGCATGTTGGGCTACTTCAGTCGTAATTTAGGTTAATTGAATATTCTAACGAAAACGCCATTTCGTTTGAAGCTACTTTCTATAACTACAACAAGATGGCGAGTATTCATTCAGCTTTGTGAAATAGGCACGGCTATTTATATCAGGCTTAGCTTTATATATTTAGAGTTCATTTTCTTTACTAGGAAGGAGTTTCACCCAAATAGTATCGCTGCCGTTGATAGTCACTGTGCGGTTGTATGACTCGTAACCTTCTTTTGAGATGGTTACTTGATGACGACCGCTCGGTAGCGAAACCTCTAGGGGTGTGCTGCCGTATTTAATGCCGTTGATAGTGACTGAGTCATTATATTGATCAGAACGTACCATCACGTTTGCCCACTGCTTATCGCTCTTCTTTGCAACCTTAACGTCGCTGTCTGTTAAACAGTAGCGAGTTGAAACGTTCAATAAGTTACATGCTGCAATCGCTTCAGGCTTGGCTTGAAGTTGAGCTTGCATCTGCACAAAGTAAGAGTTGTTACCAGAGAAACCACTTTTGATTGATTGGCTATCTTGAACATGGATGTTCAATTGAACACCTTGTAAGTTTTGCTTAGCTAGCGTGCTTTCTGTGAGCTGTTCAAGTAATCTGCTCTTGAAGTTTTGTACTGCTTTCTGCTTCGTCAGGTGTTTACCTTGAGCAATACACTCACCCAGTGTCATTGTTGATGAACATGTGGTGGTGTAGCTCGTTTCAAGAACCGCACTTTCACGAAGTTCTGTTGCAATACGTTTAACGCGAGCTTCAACTTTTGATTCTTTCAAGTTAGCCAGCTCATTGTTCAAACGAGCTTGCTTTTGCTTGATTTGAGAAAGATAGATTTCGTTCTCATTCATCGCTTGCTGGTTATCTAGTAGAGACGATTGATTCTCTTTAACCGCAGCCCAAGCATCTTGGTATCCTTTCTGAAAAGAAACCAGATCCGTTTCTGGGTCGTCAAGTAAACGACTGTACTGTTTGTCGAGTACAGATTTAGCTCGGTTACGTTTTGCCTTTAACTCTTCACCTTCACGTAACAACTTACTGTTCTGGTTTTGTAGTTGTTTTAAGGTCTCAGTTGCCGATACTTTGGTCGCTGAAATTCGCTCAATATCTGAGTTTTTCTCTGTTAGCTTTGCATCGATAGCTGAAACGGGATCGACTTGATTCAGTTCTTCAGCAGATAACGATGCAGATACCCAAAGTGGGGATAGCGCAAGTAAAAGCGCTGAAATTCGAAAGTTAGTCATAGGTCCCTGCAACTTGTATATTTAAAATTGGCTCGTTAATAAAGTGTCTACTTCCTAGTTGTCAGTCACTAGTTATTAGCAATTAACACAGTACCCGTCTTTATACCGTTTTATTGCCCTCCAATCTACTCAAAAGCTAAGTTTCGGTACTTCGGATACACTTTTTACATATTTAGACTGAAATAATTGAGCTATATAAGAAAATATTGTCGTTATGGTGTGGTCATTTGGTTTCCATTTGTGACTTGCTTTGACTTTTGGTGTTCAGATTTATTTGCTATTGGAACAAGGAAGAGTGACCTAAAGATTGGAAGGTTGACTTTACAAAGCCCGTAGTTTGGGACCACTTGATCATACTTCCGGAGACATGATCACGAGGTTATCAATAATGATCTTTCTTTGAAAAAGAGAAAACAACTCTCATGATCATTTACAAATTCATCTTGTGCAGATTTCAGAGTATTATTCTTATCATGTCGACCTAAGTACTTTGCTGTCATGCCAAAACCTTTACCCTTTCCAAACCTAGATTTGTCTCCGCTAGGCCTTACTGGCCCTCGTCCCGCAGAGATCATTACCTTGCCTTCGCACATGGATTGTCACGATCATCATTATTCGCAGGTCGTGATAGGTTTAAAAGGTCAGGCTGAATTTGAAGTCAGCGGTAAAGGCAATCTTGTCGGCCCCGGTCAAGGTTGTGTGGTAACGGCGAGCTCTGATCATGCTTTCGGTGGTGTGGTTGGCCAGTCGGACATCCTAGTACTTAATATGCCAGTGCCAACGGATGATGACCCTCTGATGTTAGAGAAGATCAACCAGTTAGAATCATCGAATGTCTATTTTCAATTAGACGCGCAGATTCAAAAGCTTATCCATATGTTGGTGCAGGAGATGCAGGCCAGTCCTGATGATCTTCTACTAAGCCGAGCCTGTAATGACACGGTGATCGCGCTGATGCAAAGACACATCTCGGCGTTTGAAACCTCGATTAAAGACTCGCGTTTTGATCTGGAGGCATTGGATCGCTACATTGAGCAACATCTCGCGAATAAGATCTCAGTCGCTCAGCTTGCTGGCAGCGTGTTCTTGGGCGAAAGCCAGTTCCACATGTTGTTCAAAGATCAAATGGGCATTACCCCTCATCAGTACGTGCTAGGTAAGCGTATCGATCGATCTCGTCGTTTAATCGAACAAGGTAACCTCAGCCTTGGTCAGGTCGCTGAGTTAGCTGGTTTCTCTGGTCAATCTTCCTTTACTCACACCTTTTCACGCCTTCAAGGCATGTCACCATCTCAATACAAAAAACAAATTTCTGTTAAATAATGAAACAAAACGGCATATTATATTAAAGTTTCATATGTGACCTTGTTTTTGTTTTGTTAATAAAGCGAGTTTTTAGCAAAAAACTCGGAGTTTTTGACAAGTATTCCTTATATACTCTAAATACACTGCAGCCATTGTAGAGAGCCCGGGCTAATTCCGGGTGTGAGATTAAGGAAAACGCATGTTTACAGCTACTGATGTGTTAAAGCCAGAATTCAACGAGCAGTCGCTTGCTGATCTATGGTCGCTTATCTCACCATTATATATGGTGGATGAAACCCAATGGCTAGAGCAACTCCTGCCGCTAGCTACCCCTTCTGAGTCAGAAAAGCAGCAAATTACAGACAAAACGACGTCGTTGATTGAGTCTATCCGTGCGGATAAAACATCTATTCAGATGATCGACGCCTTGTTGCTTGAATACAGTTTAGATACTCAAGAAGGCATCTTGCTAATGTGTCTGGCGGAAGCCTTGATGCGTATTCCTGATTCGGCAACGGCTGATGCACTGATTCGCGACAAACTTAGCGTTGCGGATTGGAAATCTCACCTGAAGAATTCTGACTCAGTGTTTGTTAACGCATCAACTTGGGGCCTAATGCTAACAGGCAAGGTGGTTGGGCTTTCATCTAACGAGCAGAGTGCAGGTCAAGCGGTTAACCGTTTAGTGAACAAGCTTTCTGAGCCAGTAATTCGCAAAGCGATGCACCAAGCAATGAAGGTGATGGGTCACCAATTCGTTCTTGGCCGCAGTATTGCTGAAGCGCAGAAGAACGGTAAGTCTATGCGTGACAAAGGTTTTACCTATTCTTACGATATGCTAGGTGAAGCGGCACTGACTACAGCTGACGCAAACAAATACTTCAAAGATTACCTAATGGCGATTGAAGCCGTAGGTCGAGACAGCTATGTTTCTCCAAAATCGAATGTTTCTTCAAAATCGAGCCCTGCGCCATCGGTATCTATCAAGCTTTCTGCGCTTCACCCACGTTATGAAGTGGCGAACGAAGACCGCGTACTGACTGAACTTTGCGACACGCTAGAGCAGCTATTGCGCCGTGCAGTAGAGCTCGATGTTGCGATTACGATTGATGCGGAAGAAGCGGATCGCCTAGAGCTTTCTCTTAAATTATTCGAAAAACTGTACCGTACTGATCTTGTAAAAGGTTGGGGTAAATTTGGTCTGGTTATTCAAGCATACTCAAAGCGTGCACTTCCGGTTCTAGTATGGCTAAACCGCCTAGCGAAAGAGCAGGGTGATTTGATCCCGCTTCGCTTAGTTAAAGGTGCTTACTGGGACAGCGAAATCAAATGGTCGCAACAAGCTGGCTTTACTGATTACCCAGTTTACACACGTAAAGAAGCGACAGACGTAGCTTACCTTGCATGTGCGCGTTACCTATTGAGCCCAAGTGTTCGCGGCAATATCTTCCCGCAGTTTGCGAGCCACAATGCTCATACGGTTTCTGCTATTGCCGTCATGACCGACCATAAAGACTTTGAATTCCAACGCTTACACGGCATGGGTGATTCTCTGTACAACCATGCGATGGAAGCTTACCAACAGTCGGTACGTATATACGCACCGGTTGGCAGCCATAAAGATCTACTGCCATACCTAGTACGTCGCTTGCTAGAAAATGGTGCAAACAGCTCGTTTGTCCACCGTCTAGTTGATGCGCGTTGCCCTGTGTCAGAGCTGACGCAACACCCTGTCGATATGCTTCTGGCATTCGATACGCTGAACAATACTAAGATTCCTCTGCCTCCAGCGGTATTCCCTGAGCGTAAGAACTCTTACGGTGTGAACATTGATATTGAAAGCGAAGCCCATCAATTTGAAGAGCAAGTCAAAAGCTTCTTAAACAATCAATGGACTGCGGGTCCTGTGATCAACGGTGAATCTCTTGCCGAAAGCATGATCAAGGCTGATCAGAACGTTGAGCAAGTGACGGCACCTTATGATCGTCGTATTAATGTGGGTCAGGTGGCTTTCGCTAACCTTGATCATGTTTCCGCAGCGATCACTGGCGCAGACGCAGCATTCGCTGATTGGAACGCAACTTCGGTTGAAACCAAAGCGGCTGCACTTGATAAGTTGGCTGACTTGATGGAAGACAACCTCGCTGAGCTGGTGGCGATTTGTCATCAAGAAGCGGGTAAGACAATTCACGATAGTGTTGATGAAGTACGTGAAGCAGTCGATTTCTGTCGTTACTACGCAAAACAAGCGGACAACCTACAAGGTTTCGAACTAAAAGGTTTTGATGGCCAAACACGAATCGCTTCTCGACAAGGTCGTGGTGTGTTCGTTTGTATCAGCCCTTGGAACTTCCCTCTAGCGATCTTCCTTGGCCAAATTACAGCGGCACTAGTCGCGGGTAACACGGTTGTGGCGAAGCCTGCCGAGCAAACAAGCTTGATTGCAGCTCGCGCGGTTGAACTGATGAACGAAGCGGGTTTCCCTGCTGGCACCATTCAGTTACTACCGGGTCGCGGTGCTGAGATCGGCAGTGCACTAACAAGCCATGATGCGATTGCGGGCGTTGCCTTTACTGGTTCAACTCCAACAGCGCAACGCATCAATGTGTCATTGGCAAGCCGTAACGCTAAACCCGTTCCGTTTATCGCGGAAACCGGCGGCCAGAACGCAATGATCGTCGACAGTACCGCACTGCCTGAGCAAGTGGTTCGTGACGTGATTCGTTCGGCATTCGCTTCAGCAGGTCAGCGTTGTTCTGCACTGCGTGTGCTTTACATCCAAGAAGACATTGCAGACCGCGTAATTGGATTGATTCACGGTGCAATGGACGAACTGAGTGTTGGTATCCCACATCTTCATAAAACCGATGTTGGCCCTGTTATCGACCAAAACGCGAAACACAAGTTAATGGCGCATTTAGAAAACATGACCAATACCCAGAAGAAGGTGGCTCAACTTTCTCTAGGTACGGATTGTGAACATGGTGATTTTGTTCCACCAAGTGCTTTTGAAATCGATGACATCAGCTGCTTAAAAGAAGAACAGTTCGGCCCAGTGCTGCACATTGTTCGCTTCAAGGCGAGTGAGTTAGCGCAAGTGGTAGACCAAATTAACCAAACGGGCTTTGGCTTGACCATGGGTATCCACAGCCGTAACGAGACCACTTATCGTTGGATCGAAAAGCACGTGCGCGTGGGTAACTGCTACATCAACCGTGACCAAGTAGGTGCTGTTGTTGGTGTTCAACCATTTGGCGGTCAAGGCTTGTCGGGTACCGGTCCTAAAGCGGGTGGTCCTCACTACCTATATCGCTTTACTGATGTTCATTTTTCTCAATCACAAGACAAGGCATAAGGAGCAGTATCATGGTTCATCAAGTGACAGGTTTTTCTGATGCTTTTTTAGCGTGGGAACAATGGAATCTTACCGACTTTGATCATAAGAGTGCTCAGGTACTTTCATTCAAATCAGAGATCGAGAGTCAATCAAAGCCTTTGGCATCGGTGGCGACTTATCATCTAGAGCAAGCCTCAGCGCTGCTTTCTGAACATCACCTAATGGCAGGTCCTACGGGCGAAACCAATGAGTTGTATGCCGCTGGTCGCGGTGTGGCTTTGGTTATTGTTGATGATTGCGAAGAGAAAGTGCCAGCACTGCAAACTGCAATGGCTTTAATTACTGCTGCGCTATTGGCAGGTAACAGCGTTCAATTGTGCAGTGATGACGTGCAGTTCAATACCTTAGTTGCAGACGCAGCTAAGTCGGCGAACTTGCCAACTAACTTGGTGCAAGTTGCCTCGTATGACGCTGCTCAACAGTTGTTGTCTTGCGATGTACGTAGCGTGGGTTACGTAGGTAACTCGCAAACGGCACAAGCTATTAATTTACAGCTTGCTAAGCGTGACGGTGCAATCGTCGGTTTAGTCGCTGAAACGGATCTGGCGACCATGAATGTCGCTAATGATCCACACCTATCGCTGCGCTTCATTACCGAGCGTACGCGAACTATAAATATAACAGCCGTGGGCGGTAACGCGACCTTGCTCGAACTTGGAAGTGAAGCTCACTAACCTTCAGTAAAATTGGCTCTAAGTACTTTTGGTTTTTTCCATTGTTGGGTTTTATCCATCTTTGGATTTAATTCATAGTGCATTGGAGCCTCAATACCTAACTCAATGCACTCGCTTGCCTTTACGGTGAGTGTCTTGCATTGAATTAGGCATGGAAGGCTTTCTACAAAATGAGGACTATCAAATGATAGAAAACAGTTTTGCAATAACGACGACGTTCATTGCGTATCTAATTATGATGCTAGCGATCGGTGTTATTGCTTACAAACGTACATCTAACTCAACAGACTACTTCCTAGGTGGTCGTTCGTTAGGCCCATGGCCTGCTGCACTTTCTGCTGGTGCATCAGACATGAGTGGTTGGTTGCTACTTGGCCTGCCTGGTTACGCTTACGCTGCTGGCTTTGAAGCATTTTGGCTTGCTGGTGGCCTACTTGTTGGTACCTGGGCAAACTGGTTAATCAGTGCAAAACGTCTACGTACTTACAGCATTACAACTGAATCACTGACGCTGCCTGAGTTCCTATCTCGTCGTTTCAATGATAATTCTAAGCTGATCCAAACAATTTCTGCTTTCTTTATCCTTTTATTCTTTCTTTTCTACACAAGTTCAGGCTTGGTAGCAGGTGGTAAATTGTTTGAAACGGTATTCGGCCTTGATTACACAACAGCGGTAATTATCGGTACAGTCTGTGTAGTTTCGTACACTCTGTTTGGTGGTTTCCTTGCGGTATCTTGGACTGACTTGGTTCAAGGTCTACTGATGTCTGCAGCGCTATTGATTGTACCCATCGCGGCAATGAACGGTGGCCTAGGTCAGCTTTCTAGCGACCTACACAACATCAACCCAGAGCTTCTAACGCTATGGAATGATGCGAAGGGTGAGCCACTGTCTGCTATTGCGATCATCTCACTAGCGGCATGGGGTTTGGGTTACTTCGGTCAACCACACATTCTTGCGCGTTTCAAAGCAACACGCAGTAATAAAGACCTAACAGCGGCACGTCGCATTGCCGTGATTTGGACTGCACTGTCTATGGTTGGTGCAATGCTAGTCGGTCTTGTTGGTCTAATCTATGTGACGAACTCTGGCGCACCTAAGCTAGACGATGGCGAAAAGATCTTCATGCTTCTTGTGAACGCGATGTTCCACCCAGTAATCGCCGGTATCCTACTTGCTGCCATTCTAGCGGCAATCATGAGTACTGCGGATTCACAACTTCTTGTTTCTTCATCTGCAATGGCAGAAGATCTGTATAAGCAAGTTTTGAAGAAAGACGCAACGTCAGAAGAGATTGTTCGTGTCGGCCGTTTCGCGGTTGTTCTAATTTCTCTTGTTGCTCTTGTTCTGGCGATGACACCAGACAGCTCAGTACTTGGCCTTGTATCTTACGCATGGGCTGGTTTTGGTGCTGCATTCGGTCCTGCAATCGTATTAAGCCTATATTGGTCTCGTATGAACCGTAACGGCGCTCTAGCGGGTATCGTGGTTGGTGGTGTTACGATTGTACTTTGGAAACAGTTCACGGGCGGTTGGTTCGATGTATACGAAATCGTACCGGGAATCATCCTATCGACTATCTCTATCGTTATTGTAAGCCTAATCACTGGCGAGCCGGAACACGAAGTGAAAAAGCAACACGCTGAGTTCGAGAAGAACCTCGTCGAGCTAGACTAATTTACATTGTAAAACAGATGTGAATTAGCAAATGAACATTAGCTAAAAAGAAATTGTAAAATAAAAGCAATAGAGTCACTTCGGTGGCTCTATTTTTTTATATGGGTACTACCTTGGTCTTATAAAAAACCAGTAGGATACAGGAGAAGCACGGCTGTTATGAGGTTTACAATGTAAATCGAAACCAAATGATAGAAGGAAAATAAATAGAAGAGAAAGGCTTTTCATAGCGCTTGATGTCAAAAAACAACCGATAAAATGGCTATTTTTTGAACTTGGCGCTCACTTTTGTTATTAGCTCGGTGAATTATTACACTGAATTGGACATCATGTGTCAATTATCAGTAACCACTAAAGACCTATAGGACAAAGGTATGCCTGATCTCTATTGCAAAGGATGTAAAAAAACAACACTACATAAGTCTATAATGAAACGTTGTGAATCTGAGCCTGAGACAACCTCTGGCCGTATGATGCAATGGACGTCAAAGCTATTTAGTGGAAACCTGTACTACGACATGGAAACTCAGCACTTCTGTCGAACGTGCAACTGTCGTTGTGAAACAGGAACTACAGTTCCCCAAGTTGGTCTGGCTTAGATTTTAGTAAGTACTTACTAACTTAGATTTAAAAACCTCCCTAATGGAGGTTTTTTTGTTTTCTATGCCGCTTTTAGTGAAGGTTCTGCTTCGAAGACATTGCCATCAATCTTAACTTCCCAGCCATAGTTTGAGTATTCACTTGCGAGTGCTTGGGCAACATCTTTTGATACCGTTACGTGTGTCCATGACCCAATTCCGTAAGGTTTATATGCGAGTTCTTGCGTTTTCATAATAGAGTAATCCTTTCTCTTTGATAATTATATTATTCACTTTGGCCTATATCCTTTCTTTCGTTTCTAGCTCAACTTATTTGTTAATTGGGTCATTTCTATAATAATTTGTTAATAACCGGAATTTGATTTACAAGGGTTGTTATCACTCTGCGTGGTTTTATATTTAACGTGAGTGCGAATGGTCTGTTTAGTTTTCTAAATGTGTGAGCGAGGTTTTCTTCAATTGCTCTTAGTATGGAATATACTGAGCGCAATCTAGAATGTTTAAGGAATGTTATGTCTCAGCATCAACTCGATCGTATCGATAAAGAGATACTAAGAATTCTACATATGAAAGGCCGCTTGCCCGTTGTTGAACTAGCGAAACAGGTTAACTTAACGACGTCACCTTGCTCTGATAGGTTGAAGCGATTGGAAAAAGTAGGCTACATCACGGGCTACCATGCTGAGCTTTGTTCAGAAAAGCTGGGGCTCGATGTCCAAGTGTTTATCCATATTCGTCTCGATCAAACCAGCTTTTCCATTTTTGATAAATTTGCCCAAGCGGTTGAAACGATGCCTGAAGTCGAAGAGTGCTATTCGCTGTCGGGGGACTTCGACACCATGATCAAGGTTCGTGTGAAAGACATGAAGGCGTACCAAGCATTTATGGCAACTAAGTTGGGTACCCTGCCAGGGGTAATTCAGACACGCAGTGAGGTCGTGATTGAAGAGCATAAAAAGGGCTTTGGTGTTAACCCTGAATTGTTGGCAACCTTAAAGTAGGGCACCGGCTTTACTTCAAGCGTGTTTGTTTAGATATAAAAAATGGAAGCCAATAAGCTTCCATTTTTGGTGGGACGTTAGAGAAAGAGTAATCCGATAAATTTGTTCGCCTTACAGCGTAATGGCCGCAGAGATTAAGCCAATCACACCACCGAATACACCGCCCCAAACCACAAGCCAGCCAAGGTGCTTCTTGATCATGGCTTGAACCATCTCTTTCACAAGTTTTGGTGTCAGTTCATTCAAACGTTGATCGATGATCGCCTCAATGTTCTCTTTAATTTCATCCATCATGGCAGGTGATCCAAGTTCATCCTTGATGGCATTTTTTACCGAATCACTCTTGCTGATTTCAATTACAGACTCTTGCATCTTCTCTACAAATGGCGCTTTCATCGGCTGCAGGGCTTCTGTGCCGCCAACCATCGCCAACATGCCACCAAACTGTGAGTTCTCAATAACATGTACCAGTGAATCGAATGCAGGGTTAAAGTCGATCTTCTTAATCACGGGTTCTAAATTGAGCGACTTTCCAGTCATCTCGCTGCTTAGGAAGCGGTCGATGTTACTTTCAGTAAAGAACTGTTCCATCATCAGTTGCTTGATGGCTGCCTTGAACTCTTCAAAGCGTGCTGGAATAACACCAGAACCGTATAGGCCAGGAACTTTCTCGAACAACATGTGAATCGCAAGCCAGTTGGTGATGGCACCAGAAAATGCGAATAAACCTGCGTAGAGCAAGTATTGGTTTGCTGTCATATAGCCGCCAGCAAGCAGTGCTAACGCAATAACATTAGTTAAGACACTTTTGTTCATGGTTGATCTCTAAAAAGAATACTGCGCGCATTTTAAGAAAAAAACGCCAAGAAAAAAACAAAAGGATCGATGAAGTTTATAGAACCAATGAAAACAGATGAGAAAGGGGCAGAGAATAACAGGCATAAAAAAGGCTAGCCTCCCCCCGAAGTCTAGCCTTATTCCAGAACGCGCAAGCGAAGCGTCATTGCTGTTAATGTCATTATATGATTACGACATAACATTCTGCCATGTGTAATTTACCGCCAATTAACATTTTGGTGTGAATTACGCCGCACTTTTAAAATGGAATATAAATTAAGCGCTCGTTGTCTGTTCAAGATCATCACCAATAAACCCGCCTGTTTGGTGATTCCACAATTGAGCGTAGATACCGTTTTGGTGAATCAACTCTTGGTGCGTGCCTTCTTCGACGATATTACCTTGGTCGAGTACGATCAAACGGTCCATTGCTGCAATGGTCGATAGACGGTGTGCAATCGCTATAACCGTTTTGCCTTCCATTAGTTCAATCAAGCTCTCTTGAATCGCTGCTTCAACCTCAGAATCAAGTGCTGATGTTGCTTCATCCAGAACCAACAGCGGCGCATTCTTCAGAAGTACACGTGAGATAGCCACACGCTGACGTTGACCGCCAGAAAGCTTAACGCCTCTTTCACCCACTTGAGCATCGTAACCAATGTTGCCAAACGGGTCGGTTAGGGTTTCGATAAACTCATGAGCGTGTGCCTGTTTGGTTGCGGCATACACTTCTTCATCTGATGCATCAGGACGGCCGTAAAGAATGTTGTCTTTGATCGATCGGTGCAGCAGTGAGGTATCTTGAGTCACCATGCCGATATTGCTGCGCAGTGAGTCTTGTGTCACCGATGAGATCTCTTGGCCATCAATCAAAATTCGACCATTTTCTACATCGTGGAAGCGCAGTAGCAAGTTAACTAATGTCGATTTACCTGCCCCTGAACGGCCAACCAAGCCGACTTTTTCGCCCGGCTTAATGTTGAGGTTCAGGTTGTTGATCACGCCCTTGTTCTCGCCGTAGTTAAAGCTCACGTTGTCGAAGTTGATGCCGCCTTGTGGAACCTTCAATGGTTCAGCATCTTTTTTGTCTTCGATAGAGATGGGCTTAGACAGCGTTTTAATGCCATCAATCACGGTACCTAGGTTTTCAAACAGACCGCCGATTTCCCACATGATCCATTTCGACATACCGTTAATACGTAGAGCCAAGCTGACTGCAATAGCAATCGCACCGACTGTGATTGCATTATCTAGCCACAGGTAGATAGAGATACTTGCAATGCTGAACACCAATAGGTAGTTAGCAAATTCAACACAGATGTTGAAGCCAGTAACCAAGCGCATTTGGCGATGGACTGTGTCTAGAAAGCCTTCCATCCCTTCTTCAGCGTAATCGGTTTCTCTTTTGCTGTGTGAGAACAGTTTGACCGTTGCGATATTGGTGTAGCTATCCACAATGCGACCCGTCATCAACGAGCGTGCATCCGCCTGTTCTGAAGACACGTCTTTCAGCTTTGGCACGAAGTGCAGTTGAATGCCGACGTAAATGAACAACCAAATCAACATTGGAGCCATTAAGCGCCAATCCGATTCCGCGAGCATGAACAGCATTGCTGTGAAGTAAACCGTTACGTAGACAAACACATCGACCATTTTGGTCACGGTTTCACGTACCGCGAGCGATGTTTGCATCACTTTGGTGGCAACACGCCCGGCGAAGTCATCTTGATAAAAGGACAGGCTTTGCTTCAAAAGGTAGCGGTGCGCTAACCAACGAATCGACATTGGGTAGTTGCCCAGCAAAGTTTGGTGAAGCAATAGCGAATAAACACTGATCAAGATTGGCATCACGACCAACAGCAGAACGCCGAGCCCCATCAGTGTCGACTCGTTGTCTGCTAAGAAGGTGTCTGGGTTGCTTGTTGATAGCCAGTCAACCAGTTGACCCATGTAACCGAACAGCGCAACTTCGATGATCGCGATGGTCATGCTCATCAATCCGAGCAAGATCAACGGTTTTTCAAAACCACGAGTGTAATGGCGGCAGAATGCCAGTATTCCAGTAGGAGGTTGTATCGGCTCTCCCTTTGGAAAGGCTTCAGTAAAGCCTTCAAATTTCTTGTACATAGTTTTCCCTTTATAAGCTACTGCATCTTTGATGCTAGAGCATCGTGATGTGCAGCTTTGTTTTTATAGTCTTGATTTGAATTTTTCAGTTTTAGTTTGAAATTATATAAGTGCCAACGCGTTCTTATAAGTATTAAGCCATTCGATAGATTTTTGTTTAGTTCTTAAGTAAGTACTTGGTTTAAGCGACACAGAACACTTCCAAAGAGTGTCTTTAATGAAGCTAATTTTAGATTGAATTAGACAGGAAAAGTTAAGCTTATTTCAAACGTAATTGATGGTTATGCAACGATGATTATCCTAACGTTAAATGGATTAAATTGTAATCAAAACTCGTGTGGAGATGAAAAATGAAATGAGAATATTTATCCAGAAAATTCTATAACGAATATGCATACAGTTGGTTCTTTCTGATACGTTGTTATCTTGCAGTAAAAATTACCGATTAATCTAAAATCTACAGTAATTACTTGGGATAA
The DNA here is from genome assembly GCF_041472735.1 of Vibrio sp. 10N.261.46.E11. NCBI lineage: Bacteria > Pseudomonadati > Pseudomonadota > Gammaproteobacteria > Vibrionales > Vibrionaceae > Vibrio > Vibrio sp. 10N.261.46.E11. The sequence goes on along the minus strand of NZ_JBFRQW010000002.1, from coordinate 42,320 downwards.
ATATTCAAATCGTTGTGATTTTCAGTGAATTTTGTCGTAACAAGTTGTTTACAATTCTGAGGTAAATAAAAGATAGGGACGGTTAAAATGTTAAACCTACACAAAAAATCACTGCATATTACTAATGTTCAAAACGCAAATTGCGTTGTTATGGTGCCGCCAAAAGAATTTAAATTTAACGAAGAAACAGCCCGTGATAACGAGTTTCAGCACAGAGTCGATCTGACTGAAGCTGAGGTAAAGTTAGAAACGATGGCTGAATTTAAGGCCATGGTGGCTTCATTGCGTAAAGAAGGTGTGCAAGTTGTAGAGTTTGATTATCCGGAACTGGGTGTTGAAACCCCTGACGCAGTGTTCCCAAACAACTGGTTCAGTACTTGTAGTGATGGAAGCCTATTCACTTTCCCTATGGCGTGTGAAAACCGTCAAAATGAAGTTAAGCCGAATGCACTTATTGAAGCGTTGGAAGCGTCTGGTCGCATTGTTAATCACAGTGAGTCTATGGAGTCGTACGTTGCTCAAGGTTCTTATCTAGAGAGCACTGGCGTGATGGTGATCGACCATATCAACAAGACCATTTATGCTGCGCTTTCACAACGTTGTGACCGCGAAGTATTGGAAGATTACGCGAAGCGCATTGGCTATTCTCGCGTGGTCTCGTTCCAAACGGCATTACCGTCTGGTCAACCGATTTACCATACCAATGTGATGATGGCGATTGGTGATAACTTCTGCGTGATCTGTGATGAAGTGATTCCAGAGTTTGAGCGCCGCTTTGTTGTGAAGTCTCTTGCCAAAGACAAGCAAGTTATCTCTATCTCAATCGATCAGATGAATCGTTTTTGTGGCAACATCCTTCAGCTTGAAACTGTGAATGGCGACAAGGTGATCGCGATGTCTCAATCGGCTTATGATGCGTTTTCTCCAGCTCAGTTAGCTCAGCTTTCGACGCATGGAAAGTTACTTCCGTTTAATGTGAAAACGATCGAAGACATCGGCGGTGGTTCGGTGCGATGCATGTTGGGTGAGGTGTTTTTACCAACGCGAGTGAATCGTCTGTAACAAGTATAGAAAGTATAACAAGCACTCACTCCCAGCATTGAATTTTTGAATACCACTCTCATCGCAGAGTGGTATTTTTGTTTTTATCTATCACAAATAAGAGAACAAGAGCTCGTTATAGGAGTCAACGCACAAAAGCTAACGCAAAAGCTATGAAGCGTTCTTGAAGGCTCTGTGCTCGATGAACTGAGTTGAGAGTGCGACCACTTCCTTAGAATACACTAGCGCCGTGTGATTGAGCTTGAGGGCGTAGGTGTCTGTTGCGCCTCGCAGGTTGGCGTCTTCAAGCGTCACCGTACCATCCCCAGGATTTCTTCCCAATACAATACGTCCTACTCCGGCGTCGTAGGTACCCGTAATCACGCCAATCGGCACATCAATATCATAATCACCCAAGCCATCGCTTAAGATCATCTTGCTCGAACCAAATATAAATCCGAGGCCATGATTCGACAGCGTTTTAGCGATAGTCGCACCATTGTGTGGAGTCCCCGCGGTAATGATGCAGGTGTCGGAAAAGTTGGGTTGGTAAAACTTAAAGTAGTGACGAATCAGCAAACCACCGAGTGAGTGACCAAAGAAATAGACCTCATCGTGCTCATCAAAGCGTGCATTCACGAAGCGGTTGAGGCGTTTAGCGGCAGAAGGGAAACGCAGCGAGTTGTAGGCGAACTTGTGCGTTGTAAAGCCGCGTTTTTTGAAGTTTCTATCCAGATATTGCATGATCAACGCAGGCATATATAGACCATGAATTAAAACTATATGTTTGTTTTTATTATTCATTTTTGTCCTCCGTCTGATGATGCCCCCAGTATATTTAGTCGCAAATTTAAACTCAATAAAACTTACGGCTTATGGGACACAATAGACAGAGGTGTGCGTTATAGACAGAGTGCTCGTTATAGATAAAGAGTGGTTACTCTGATCTCACTCCACCATATACATCTATGGTTAAGCCGCCTTGTTTGGCATAGGTATTCGGTGTTAGGCCTGTTACCTTATGAAGCTTCACTTTTAGCTTCAGGTTCAACCAAAACCTTGATTACGCCTTTTTGTAGGATCAGGTTATTAGGGTAGGTAATGATATTGCCCGAACTGTGTCGAAGAATAACGTGGAACATGGTGATATCGATGATCACACCACTGATGTCTTCGTCTTTCTCCGCGACTCTTACTCTGTCGCCAATGCGATAAGGGAATACGAAAAATATTAGTACACTGGCTGTAAGGTTACTTAGAATTGACCATTGCGCGAATAATGCAACACCTAGCACCGCAAATATGGATGATAAGAATAGCGAAATATCACCAAAACCTAAGTTAAGAACAATCGTAAACACCGCGATGAAGAGTAGAAGCAAAACAATATTGAAACACTTAATCACGAACTGCTTTCGCTTCAACTCGACTCGCTTATTTTCCGCTAATGTTTCTATCCAGTTTTTTCCCAAGCGTTTTATCACCCAATACACAGTGATAAGAAGTAGACCTAAAACCACTTGTTTAAGCCACATATTGGATTGCAAAAACTCAACCATTAAATAAACCTCAATTTTTTCAAAATAATGACCTCTGCCGCGATGACAGCGAGCAGCCCAACGCAAAATAGTGGGAATGCTATTGGGTTATCTGTTCCGGGTATTCCTGCAATATTGACACCCAGTAAACCGGTGAAAAACCCAGCAGGGAGGAAGATACCCGCAATGATTGAAAATAGGTACGTATTTCTATTCATTTTTTCAGCTTGTTGCTGACTTAGGCTCGCTAAAAATACATTGATTTGTTCGATGTAAAACTCAACAGACTCATTAATTCTCAGGATGGTATCAAGGCTGTTCTTTATATGACTGTTGTGCTTACCCAATGGAGCTGGCAATTCACTCATTAAATCCTCAAAAACGTATTTCTGTGGCTTCAAATAGCGCCTTAGTCTAAGTAACCTTGAATGCAGAGCATTGATAGACTTAATATCGATATGAGATTCAGACTCTAGCTCATCAATCAGTTGTTCGACGGGAGTCAAGAAGCTTGATATATAATGGTTAATTCCACGGATCATTCCAAGTAAGACATCTGGTAATGATGTCGGGCCTTGGTTTTGTTTGAGATCAGATATCAGATTACTGACCGCTTTTGAAGGAACTTTGCGTGTCGATATCAAAGTGCCTTTGTACCATAAGATACGTAGGCTAAGCATGTCGTCAGGGTTAGCACCTTCGTTCAGGTTAATGCCTCGCAGAATCATCAAAAAACAGTCGTGACCAAACTGCTCAAATCTAGGGCGGGTGTCATCGGTGAGTAATGAATCGATGATGGCATTTGGAACCGTATTACTGTGGAGCCATTCTCTCAAACCGTCAGCATCTCTTTGGCAGTGATACCAAGTTGATTGCTCGAATGAGGCTGGGCTGGTGGTGTGCTCATGTGCCACACCCTCAGAAAATTGCCAGCTTGAAATTATGAAAGCGTCCATTCATTTGTCCTTAATGATATGACGTAAACATTGATATTATGGCGCCATTCAGGTGCCGTATTGAACTGAGCTTAATCTTGGTAAGTTCAATGAGCGATGTGAGTGAGATAAAGTCTAATAAGACGAGTTGGTCTTTGGAGCACGACGGACTCTTCTATTATTGTCGCTATTAAATGTAGCTCATTGTTTCGTCGTTATAAATTAGCACTCTGGCTCCATGTTAGCGACGAAAAAAAGAAAAGATCGATGTCTTTTCTTTTTAGGGGAAGTTGAGGAGAGCTTGCTCAGGCAACTCGAGTTTTCCGAAGGTTTACATAAGCAAAAGCACTAGCGACACGCAACAAAGATATCTTGGCTCTCTCGGTATTCTTTGGTTTGCACGTCCATTAGGCCGAGCAGCGAGTCGAACAGGTTATCGTGAGAAAAGCTCTGCTCTTTCCCCGCCTTTCTTAAGCAGGTCTCGCTTATCCCTTTCTGCGCAGCAAAACCATGAGACATCCATAGGATCATAGGCACATGGGTTTGCTCTTTCGGGGCCAATGAATAAGGCATGCCATGCAAGTAGACGCCATTTTCTCCTAGTGACTCGCCATGGTCGGACACGTACATCAACGCCACATTGTATTTGTCGGTCAGCTTCTCAAGCTTTTGCATCGCTTGTGAGAGAAAGAAATCCGTATACAAAATCGTGTTGTCGTAGGTGTTGACCACTTGCTCTTTGGTGCAGTTTTCAATGTCTGCACGAGCGCAATCTGGCGTAAACTTCTTATGTTCGTCTGGGTAACGTTCAAAGTACGTAGGCCCGTGAGACCCCGAAATATGATAGAAAATGATGCTATCTTGCTTGAGTTCTTGAGTATCTTGTTCAAAGTTCTCTAGCATCGCAGTGTCGTAGCATATGTCGTTATTACACAATGGGTCGCTGTCTTTGGCGACGAGCGTCATCTCTTTGATTCGGTGTGCGACAGCCTTGTCTCCACCATCATGCTCCCTCCAGATAGAGTGAATGCCCGCACGGTTCATAATGTCGACCACGTTATCTTGGTTGTAGGCCTTGTCGCGATCGTAGTTGCTGCGATTCATGTTCGAAAACATACACGGCACAGAAACCGCGGTGGCGGTTCCGCACGACTGAACATCAGAGAAAAATATCGGGTTGTAAGGCTTGGTATGAGCGTTGGTTTCTCTCTCATAGCCATAATATTGGTAGTTGTATACACGTGCTGTTTCACCAAGAACAAACACCAATAACGTTGGCTTTTCTGCTTGTTTGGCTTCTGGTTTTAGCTGCGCATCTAACCCTAACTCTTGATAAGAAATAGGCTCTTTTATGTAGGTGTTATTGATGTATTTGACCGTTGATGACACATACTCGGTCGGGATAATCATCTTTTTGATGTGCGAATGATTACGACCAATTGATACGTAATCTTTGTAAAACAGTCCGGCAATAATGGCGATGACGATTAAAGAAGAGAGCAGCCCAATCGACTTCCAGACAAAGAAATCTTTCCAAGACTCTTTTTCAAGTTTGGTGAACAAGAGGGTGAACGACGGAATACCGCCCATCGCAAGTAACCATAAGATGGAGTGGGTACTTACATAGCTTGCTGCTTCACCACTATTGGTCTCGAATACGTTTTCTATCATCCCGTAGTCTACATAGATGCCGTAATTGAACATGCTGTAACTGACGAGTGTCGAGGTGATCAGCAACAAAATAAAAAACGGCTTGGAGAATATCGGCCAATTAAAAACTTGGAAGATAAAATTGAAGGCAGCAAGGAAGAAGATCGGGATAGATAGAAGAAACGCGACACTTTCAGACTTTGATGCCTGAACAATACTAAACAGTTCTAGGGAGAGAGGGATGTTGATGACAAGCAGATAATACACAGCCAACACAAAAGGCAGCTTGTTTATCGACATGTTTAAGCTTGGAAGGTTCATAGTTTTTGTTTTCCTGCGTCACTTATCCCTTTATTTTAGTCTCGCTACCAAGAAAGCTCTAATATCAATGCATAAAGCTCAAATAGACGACGCTGAGCGATAAACTGGCTAAAGTGAAATGACACTAAGGTGTGTAGATACAAAAATTCACTTTACTGTGCCGCCTGATCACAGGGCAGAGTAGCAAAGTGAATTTGATTTATTTACTTACTATGTGATCGCTAGGGACGCACTAGAAGTTGTATGAGCCGCCGAAGCTAACACTGTTGAATGCCAACGTGTGATCATCACTTTTGAACGCACCGTTACTTCCAATAGAGTAGTCATCCACACTCACCGCATCAGCTTGCGAGATCAGGCGAAGTGTTAAGTGTTCAACTGGCGTGTATTCAACGCCAACACCAAAGTGGAAACCCGTACCACTATCATCGCCATATTCTGCAGCGCTATTTGCATTAAGGTCAACAGAACTCAAACCTGCTAATACGAATGGGCGAATGGTGTTGTCGAACGTATAACCGAGGTTTGCGGATACAGAAATAGAGGTTGGAGAAAGTTCTTTTGCGCCATTTCTGTAATCTGCATAATCGTTGTAGCCAAGTTCTACGCCAACAATACGGTTGAATTGGTAACCACCGTATAGGTTATAACCCATACCATCTGAATCTAAATTACCGTGACCATCTGTATCGGAATCTTGATAGACACTAAGTCCACCACCTACATACGCTCCGCCGTCTGTACCTGCTGCAAAAGTTGGAAGTGAAACTAGACCTATTAATCCAAGTGCTAATACTGATTTTTTCATGATAATACCTTACTTACTCATCCCGTAATGCAAATCACGGTATCGCTGACGAGTGATTTATAAAACCCTCACAAATGAAACCTATTTTTTCATTGATAACGTAATTATCTGTAGCCCTTGATTTATCAAGAGGTAAGGTAATATTTGTTGGTTATATTCTTTATAAATAAATTTCACATATTGACAAAAGGTTAAACTTGCTAAATAAAACGATGTTTTTAATTATCACCTAAGATAGAGAGACGCGTTATTTACAACTGCCCTTGAGGGTTTTGAATTGGGTCATATCTGGCGAAGCAGTGACAGCATCAAAACCAAGTTGTACTAATCATCGTAGTAAGTGTTCAGAAATAGTGTAGGAATAAACCTCGGAACAAGGTGCTGCTTTTGGATAAGTCGTTTCGGAGAGTAGAATTTCTATAATCAGAAACCCTAGCAGCATGATGCCGTGTTTTTGTAAGTTTAGTGACGTGTTATCGATCTGTCTAACCGTAAATAAAGCTATCACGTGAGCAAAAAAAAGAGGCCTTATCGCTAAACGATAAGGCCTCCTAAAGTACATTTCAGTACGGGGCAGTTGATACTTAATTTACCAGCCTGAGGGTATCCCCTCCCCCTGCTAGAATTGGTTTGATTGAGTAAAAAGCACCTCCCCCCCTAATGAAAAAGGTTCAATTACAATGAAAGATCTTCTTTTTCCATTTTGAAAGAACATTGAATCTCATATTGGTTGAACGAGAAAACACTGCCGCCATGCGTCCGCTTCGTTGTCACCATCTCATCACCAAACAAAACTGATACACGGGTGTACACTTTCTCGTGCGCCTCTACTGTGCACTCAGCAAGGTTTGTCTCAAATTCAGCTTCGAGCGTTTCCAACTGCGATTTAGTATTCTCTATCGCTTGATTGTTTTTTTCTCGTTGATGTTCAATTTCCAACGCTTTCTCTTCGCTTCTTTCAGCTTTTGGTCGCTTCTTAAATTCAAGTTCTTGTCGGATGACATCCATGGTTTGTTCTTGAGCGTGTTTATAAATTTCCTTCAATTGAGCTATCTTTTTTTGATACCCATCGTAGCGTGCAAAACCATGAACCTTAGTCGCTGTATCCCCTTCAACACCTAAGAAAAGACATTCCACTTTACCGCCGACTTTAGCTTCACCGCCACTAAGTGTGCCATGCTTCTTAAAAGTATCCATCACTATGAGGTTGTTGCCACAACGAATGTCATTACTCATGCAATGTAGATTGAGTAGAATGTCATTGGCAGCTTGAAGTTCTGTATTCTGTGCATAGCTTGCGGTGATAGAGCCTTTGCTAAGTACCTTACAGCTTTTGGGCTCGTCTTCTTTAGTCGTGTGACCAATAATTCCTTTGGCGACCTTAATGTCTCCCTGAGCCTGAACTTCTGCAGATTCAATAAAACCACCAACGGTAATACTTCCGGTCGCTTTAACGATCATTCCTGGTTCTATATTTCCAGAGACAAACACATTGCCTTTGAATTTAACGTGCCCGGTAGACACATCGACATTGCTAACACATAAGGCGTCATCCACTTCGATACTTCGCTCTTTAATAATGGGCAGACCAGAGGATGAAGAGAGTAATAAATTAGGGTCGTCAGGGGAAATGTGGGTGCCTTTTCCTGGCTTAATCAAACTGTCTTGGCCCGGAAGAGGTGGGATAATTCGACCTTGGACGGTAAAGCCCGCAATACCTTTGGTGGCAGGAGTACGTTTCATTAGCGGGTCATTCTGACCGACGGTAATGGTTTCTCCGAGATCTCGCATGTCAATCTTACCGGCGTCTTTACTGCGAGGCTTCAATACTTGGTGAGTGATGTCTTCCACCAATGCTGAAAACTTAGCATCTTTACCCTTTACTGGCGGAGAACCTTTAGCTACGGGTTGAGTGAATTTTTCACCGGGCTTAAGCTTGCTACTCATCATCAAGACTTTTCTAAGTGCTAGCTTATTAATTCCTTTCGTTATGTGGGCTTGAGCCAAGCAATGAATGATGTCACTGCCACGTAGCGCCTGCCCATTATATGCTCCAGTCACAACAAGGCTTGCGAGCATCTCATCATCTGACAATTCAACAGTAACACTGGAATTGCGAACTTCAGCGATCAATATTCCTTTATAAGCTTCTCCCTTGCCTTCTTTAGCTAGAGTGACAAAACGCAGTACCTCTTCTTCGAAAACAAAGTAGTTTGATGCGTTTAAAGCTTCTAAGGTTGTTGGCAATGTCTTATTGTCAAAGCTTGCGTCGACCACAACCCCAGGAGGCAGACATGCCATCACTTGCTTCTTATCTTCCGACAATGTAACGATGCGATCCCACATTCGAATTGAATACCCTTAATAACGCTGTTTTATGCAGTCTATATAATTCGCTCTAAGCTTAGAATCACTACAGTAGAATAATCAGGGTCACATCACTTACTTTCGTTATTGCAAAGGAGACTCATAAATAAGACAGACCCATTCTAAGCTCTACTTCACCTTTACAAAAAAGATTCTTTCCCGATTTTTTCAAACCATGAGTATTGGGGGCGAGCATAAAATCGCAATACAGCGACGGAGCTCATCACCAAAGGATTCTGAATGAATGTGATAATCCGAAATCATAGCTTCCAAACAACAGCGACAATTAGATTGATAGAATTGAGATCGAAAATGAGCGTCATGGTGGATATGCTCAACAAAGGGAAAATCTACATAACGATTGGCTAATTAGAATTACTTAGATTTCTACAATCAGCGGTTCAGTTTACAGTGTAAATCCAGCATTCAAATTTACACTGTAAATCTAATTAACAGTTCAACATATGCTCTGTAGTTCCAAATTTAGTGACAACCGTTAGCCTACCTATTTACAGTGTAAATTTGATAGTAGAGCACCGACATCCTTTCTAAACTGTAGCTCAGCTTGTTTTCGGCCGATTAGATTAAACAGCTCGACACAAGTCCCCCACTCTTTCTGCTGTACGACTTTCGCGATAAGTAAGTCTGAAACAACGAAACCTGTATCGGTTACAGCGTCAGATTCAGCTATGTGAGCTTGATGACCATTACTTTGGAGAATCAAATTAAGGAGACTAAAACCAATGCTGTCATAACTATTACCACCATCGACATAATTCCTGAGGAGTTGGATTTCAGACTCAGCCATAGATTCCGCTTGCCTTGGCAATAATACGCGCACCATATCAACTTCGAGAGAAGCCAGAGAACCAGAAGCGAGGAAACAGAAACTACGCTCAAAATGACTTATCAGATTGTAGGTCCAGTTCTGAGTCTGTTCGTTAAGTGGCTTAACCATCAATACCGAGTGACAGCCACTTGCTTGATCGCGCTGGTGGCCAATATGCAAAGCGTTAAATTCACAACCACGCCAGAAAGATATCAACTCACTGGTCGCGCCAAAGCTCGTCGCAAGATAATCCGCTTGATTGGTTTGCTGAGACAACTGACCTAACATCCAGCGACCAATCCCTGAACCTTGATAACGTCTTGAAACGGCAATACGCATAACTCGAAGGCAACGACTGGTCGCCGCTTGTGTACAACCCAATTGGTTTGCGAGTAATACTGGAGCAAGGTGACCTTGAGGTCTTCGTTTTCCAACTTGAATCTGAGCAATCAGATCGCTATCCAACCCGCCTTCTTCAGTTACCAACATACAGCCTACACATTCATTTTGATGCCAAGCTGCATATAAGTGGATTGCGGGGTTATTTAAGAACTGCATTAAATCGTTTGGTGACGTCTGATAATGGGCATCCACAAGCAGAGAAAAACATTGCTGTAGCTGACCAGGGTTAGTCAAGCATTCTGCTTTTGATAACTCGACCAGATTTAATTGGTTAATTACATCAGCAGAAAAGCCATTTAATTCATTAACCGCGGAGTCACTTAGTGATGCGTTATTACCAAGTAGAAAGCAATCAAACAACCAAGCCTCTAGCAGATCGTTTTTATTCCAACGAATCGGTTGGTCAAGCTTAAACCCTTTCCACCCCGGACGATGCTCTGAAAGCCAAGATTCAAACTTGATACCAAAACCACGTCCACTGCCCTCGTAACCGTGTACCGTAGTTGAAAAAACCATGCGATGATAACTACCGACCATAGATTTAAGCATTGGAATTGGAATGGCAGCCGCTTCATCAACCAATAACAAATCGCAATCAGGCTTAGATTTAAGTAATTCATCTGGAGCGATGAACCTTAAACTTCCGCCTTGATAGCGAATGTGAGTAGCGTTAATCATTTCGTTGGATTTGAGTCGCTGACCCGCATGGAAAAAAACCGGCTCAATGGCCTTTGCTGAAGGCGCAGTCACAATGATATTTAACCCAACACGCTCAACCAAAAGTTGTGCGGCTGCAATACCCAATGTCGAGCTTTTACCGCGCCCTCTATCCGCAGTGATGATCAAAGGACGCTTACGATGACCAGACACCACTTTTTTAACTAACTCAACAGCCAGATTTTGCTGTTCAAATTTGTCCAAACCATTTTCAAAATTTTTCTTCAGAGGAAGTGCGTGAGTCGCTTGAACAATATCGTCAGCTTCATTGCATTGTGAAATAGAAATGAGCTTATCGAAATACCCCCTTAACCAACGTTGGCCAAAGCTCTCGCTATCTTCGGAGTCATCAACTTTTGGTGGCAACACAAGCATCAGCCCGCCGCCGACTAACGAACCTAGTGCGGCGCTAAAACCATTCGCATCAAACTGCTCTCTAAAATCACAAACAAGAACTTGGCACTCACGACCAAGCAATTGTTGGCCTTTTTTGACTGGAGCATGAATCACACCTTCAAATGGAGTACCGCCAATCTGGAAGATGCTCGGAGTGTACGAATTTTGAAGGAAGGTGAAAACAGCAGAGTTTTGCCAATCAAAGTCACCATCAAAGGCCACACCGTAACGGTGACCATTATGTTGGGCAATTTTAGAAAGTGTATGCAGAAAAGTATTGGTTGGGTTTGTCATAGTTAGCGTCCAGATTCATCTAGACACAGTTTATCACAGCCAAATAAAAAGCCGCATAAAGCGGCTTTAGAGGAGCAATGAAAAGTCGTCGACTTAGTCGAGCTTAGATTGAACAAATGCGAGGATTTCTTGCATTGTTGCATCATCAACTTTCTTAAGATTCAGCGCCAAGTTTGAACCCTTACGGCTATATGATGCTCGACCTTTAATAAGTTCAACTTTTGGAGAAGCTTTCTTCACGGGTGCTGGTGCTAATTCAAGAACCCAACCTTCTAAAGTCTCTGTAACGTCTTTGGTTAAACGAGTTACACCTTGAGCTTCGCTGCGCTGCCACACAAAACCTTCAGAAGCATCACACTTGGTCAGTAATGTTTGTTGCTGCTCACTCGTAAGACCGCTGAATTGTTTGTGTAGCTTAACAATTGTCGGACGGCCAAGGTCGCTCACATTTGGGTAAGCTTGTAATAATTCAAGCGGCAGAGCGGCCGCTTTCAACGCTCCACTCACCAAAGCTTCACTGCACTGGAACATTTTCGCGAGTGCTTTTTGGTCTTCAGCTTCGCCTTTATCAAGCTTTGCTTGCATCTCTTTACCCTTCTCATAGAGAGAAAGTGGTTTATGAGCGTTAGCGACATCGGATAAAAACTTAGCGTGCTCACCATTAATGTTTTCAGCGACATAGATTAGGAACTCTTTATCAGCCAAAATACATGACATACGACGACGGCTACCATCAAGAACTTCAATCTTGCCGTCTTTGTTCTTACGACCAACCGCCGGGTATTGCTGACCGCGCTCTTTAAGCGTAGTCAGTACGTCGGAAAGCGCGTGCTCATTTAAGAAAGATTGCTCACGCGCATTCTCTTCGAAAACAACCGTTCGTGTTGCTACATCAGCCGCAGGAATTCGAACTAATTCAAATGAAACTAAGTCTTCGCCCGCAACAGAAAGCTCGATCACTTGAGCTTGTTCTTTTGCCGCTGTTTGAGCTTCTTGTGGCGTAGCTACGCGACGTTTGTTTGCTTTACCAAATAGCTTTGCATTTAAGTCAGATGTTTTAATTGCCATTCTTGTTATCCCTGATTAAGTGAAGGCCAGTTGCTATGTAATACACGCTCTAATTCTAGAGCACTTTTTTGTACTGCGTCTTGAGCGACAGCCAGAGTTTTCTTACCACCCTCAAAGTCGCTGACCGTGAGGTCGAAAACCGTGCTGTAAGTATCGGCACAAGTTTCAAAGGCTCGACTTCTTGGAATCGTGGCCATCATAACTTGGTCATTCAACAGGTAGTTCATCTCAGTCAGAACAGATACCTGTTTTTTGTTGTCGTCTTCAAACATGGTTGGCATTAGACGAACAAACTCAAGCCCTTTCCAATCGTCCGGGAACATCTCATAAACTGTTGGCAAATGCTGGAAGAAGTTAACCGTTGAAGCCCAATCCAAACGTTTGGCTGCACATGGAATTAAAAGTGCGTTCGACGCGTACATTGCATTCCACACTAACGGGTCAACGTGTGGCCCAGTATCAATCATTATCACATCAAAATCATCGGCGATTTTGTCGATAAGCTTTTCTTTCAAAAGACGAACGATATCAAGTGATTGGTCTCTAGACAGGCTTTGCCATGCTTCAGCGTTAAACATCGCATCTTCTGGGAACGCAGAAATAGTCTTCAAGTTTGGATACTGAGTTGGCAACAGCACGTTCTTACGTAAGAATTCTAGGTCAACATCCTGATCTTCTGGCACATTATCCAACATGATGTCGACTGCAGAATAAATACTGTCGTGCTCTGCACCACTAATTTGTGGGTTCAAGAACAGACGTAAAGAGCCTTGTGGATCCAAGTCAATCAGACAGATACGGTAACGCTTATCTAAATTCAGAGACAAACAAGCAGCCAAGTGAACTGCCGTCATCGATTTCCCCGTACCACCCTTTTGGTTTTGTACATTGATAATCCATGGTTTGTTGTCAGCATGCTGTTTACGTTGATGGAACTTTGGCACTTCTGCCGCGTCCATCAACATATGAGCTTCTGTCAATGAAATCGAGTAGTGATTGGCGTTGTTCTTTGTAAACTGATGGCCATCAGCTTCAAGTTTAGTGATCGCTTCATCGAGTTTACGACGCGTTAAACCAGAACGAGTCTCCATCATAGCTTTAGACATTGGAGGGAAATGTTCATCACTTCGCTCTTCCAAAATAATCTCAATTCGGTCAGCCTGAACTTGTTGAGTTTGTTCGGCTAGCTGATAGAGCTTATCAATCGTTTGTTCTCTTTTCATTGCCAGTTTCCGTAATGATTAACTAAGCACAAATTGTACAGCGATTAATAGAAAATACAACAAAAACATGAACATTCATTTATGAGCAAAATCACATAAAATAGACAGTGTTTTTACAATTTGATGAAACACCACATCAAAGTAATACTAAAAGTCATCATTTTTATCATGCATAATCATGCTATTTGTACCTTACATTTAAAATGTTACAGCATCACTTATTTACAATGTAAATGTAATTACAACTAAAAATCTTCGGAACGATTGAAACACAAGCATAGATTACGGTTCGTGTGATTTGCATTCGAAATTATAGATTTTCAATTCAATAAAATTTAAAAAACGCTCAATGGACAAAAAATTCAAAACATAAGAGAAGAGGAGAGGCAAAAAAACAACAAAGGATTCTAACCTGAGCGGAAGAATGATCATGGAACACATCTAATGTAAGAGAATTAATAACACCAAATTATGAAGCATGATCAAGGCGCAAACTTAGCAATATTGATCCGAGCAACTGCACATTACAAATGATCAAACTCCGGAAAAATGATCAAGTAAAAATCGTTCCGGAAGCATATAAATTTAGGGCTAACTTACGGACAAATGCTTTTGCAATGGGGATCCAAGCTCTATAAGGCCTGATTGGTTGGAAATTCAATCGACACGGAATGGAAATGCAGAAACATGACAATTTCATGATCATGCTTCCAGATTTATTATGTTGCGAGCTAAAAGTGCCCAACCACTGACTGTGTGACCAATCTCGACCGATTTTTAAACATAAAAGGAGAGGAACGCTATAAAAGCCCCATTACTTGATCATTGTTCCGAAAGAATACCTAACGGAAATATCCACATTGATGATTTAAAACTCGTCGATCAATTCTGGACTGTGGATAAGCTGTATAAGTACAATGATCATGCTTTCGAACCAATAATGATCATGCTTACAATGACTTAATGATCATAGTTCTGATGTTCTGTGATCATGCTTTCTTATCTTTTATGATCATCCTTTCGCTATCTTTATGATCATGCTTTCCAAACGGTTTTTTTTAAACACTTTAAATTCAGCAACTTAAAAGCTAATGATCGTCCGGATCATTAGATCACTTAATCATTTAAGATCATATTAATCAGAAAGATCAGTTATTTAAAAGCCAATAAATTCTCTTTATTTATGATCATTCTTTCTTTATCATTCAGGAACTATAGTGAAATTACGGTTAGTGTGATACGGATCAAAAATGAAACCAGAAGAGAAATTGTTAATTAAGGCACGAAGCCACAAAGATGGTCATTTATTTGAGGTATCTGAAACAGCCGTTGAATGGATAGAACAATATCAACACTTCAAAGGTGTCACCAAAAGCATCGTTGAACTTCTTAACCTAATTTCACTTCGTGGGTTTAGCAGCAAAGACGGTTACGTTTCAACTACCGAGATTATTGAATCCACCGATGGCCAAGTTACTCGTGCAGCCTTACAGCAAAGATTAAGAGCTGCGGTAAGTATAGGTCTTTTCAGACAAATTCCGGTTCGCTTTGAAGAAGGTCTTGCTGGTAAAACTATGCTGCATCGCTTCGTGAACCCAAACCAATTGATATCGGTACTGGGTGCGACTAGCTTAATGACAGAAAGCGTGAAACAAAACGAAAAGCAAAAGCGTTCTAAAGCCCTCGCTCAAACCAAAGTAAACAAACGTTTATTGAATGAACACGGTCTTAATACTCCACCAACGATGAAAGATGAAGCGGATCAATTCATTGTCTCACCAACCAATTGGGCTGGTATTATTGATCAAGCGTTAGCGCCACCTAGAACACGTAAGAGCTACCAGAAATCGATGGTTTCGATCTCGGGAACTCGAGCGGTGATCGAAACACGATCTTCAAAAAACATTATGACGGTTGATGATCTGATGACGCTATTCGCGTTATTCACGCTTACTGTTCAGTATCATGATCATCACCAAGATGATTACCATCTAGACGCGAAACACACACCGAACAAAACACCACTTTACATAACGGATATTTTGTCTTTGCGTGGCAAGAAAGATAGCGGACCGGCACGTGATTCGATTCGCGATAGTATTGATCGTATCGAATTTACTGACTTCCAATTGCATGAGCTCACAGGCCGTTGGCTTAGCGAGAATATGCCAGAAGGCTTTAAGAGTGATCGTTTCCGATTCCTAGCTAGAACCATTACCGCATCGGAAGAAGCGCCTACAGAAGGCTCTGACGGCGAAATTCGCATTAAACCGAACCTGTATATCCTTGTTTGGGAACCGTCGTTCTACGAAGAGCTGCTCACTCGTGATTATTTCTTCCTATTTCCGCCAGAAATCCTGAAGCAACATACCTTGGTTTTCCAAATGTATTCGTACTTTAGAAGCCGTATGGCACGTCGCCATTCAGATTGTATGCTGCTCAGCGAGCTCAACCAGAAGTTAGCTCGTAACATTGATTGGCGTCGTTTTTCGATGGATCTGATCCGCGAGCTCAGAAAACTAGGTGAGGTAGGGGAGCAAGAAGATACTTTCCTGGTTAATCTTTGGGGTTATCACTTGACGATCACCGCGTTGATCGAAAAAGGCAAAACGACTGATTATCAGGTTGATATCAAATGTAATGTGGAAGAAGTCTTACGTTACTCACGAGCACGCACGACCAACGCTGGTAAACGTAACATGGCGCCAACGCTGCCAAACCCACTTCGTAACGAGATGGTATCTAAGCAGAAGCTGGAAGAGCTGTCTGAGATTATCGATGGTGAGTTTGAACCCATTCAGCGTAAGGCACCGTCGCCAAGAGGTAAATTAGGGCGTAGAGTTAAGCAACGTAAGCACTCTGTTGAGATCAATGCTGACGAGATCATGATAACGCTCTCTAAATATACCTCTGCAGAGGCTCTAGAACGCAGTATAACGGCTTTATCTGCTATGACCGGGCATTCACATGCCTCAATCAAAGAAGAGTGCTCAGAGCTCATTGAGAAGCTTGATTGGTTGAGAGTAGGGGAGGACGTTATCCCATACGAAACACTGAGTCGCTTGATTGAGCTGTACAACGACCGTGACAGCACCAGTAATCGACACTTGTCTATTGAGCGTTTGATCTCTGGCTTAGCTGTGCGTCGTAAAGTGTGTAAACAAGTTCACGAAGGTCATTTAGACGAAAACGTGTTCTTAGCGCTCGATGAAATGGCGATTGGCCACTAGTTTTTACGCCGCTTTCACTGTTATGAATAGGTCATTTAATCATCATTAGGTGCTGATAATAATCGCACCTAACGCTGACAAAGTGATGACAATGTAACGCATCCAGTTGATTATTATTTATCCCGAATAGACAACCTTTTGTCCTTTCTTATGATTAATAGATTGGCTCATATTTTGTTACATCATACTGAATAGATTTTTGCGAGTTCCCCAAGGGACTCGCTTTTTTTTGCCTGTAATTTGGCTAATCATTAACATTCAAAAGCTTACCATTTAAATTCTACAGATTTTGAAGTCCGTTCCTGAAGCATGATCAAGGTGAGATCATGCTTTCTACGGTGCTTATTTTTGATGGGGTTCAGCTTTGATGCTTGATCGAACAGGGGTTGAACAAGGAGTGGATCAGTGCAGTTGACGTAGAGCCATACCTTGATCATCGTTCTGATGTTGATTTGCCATAAAGCGTACATGCGATTCGATCAATTTTTCTGATTCTTCTTTCCAGCGCGGTTCTTGTTGTTGGTTGGTAAACTCCAAAGCCAATACACACAAGTGCTGTAGCCGCTGTGTACACCACTCTTGTAAGTCAGGTTCTGATTTTGGATTACAAGACACAGCTTGAAGCTTGCTATAGGCAAACATCAGGTATTGGAAAGCTTTTTCCTGATGGTGCGAGCCACTAAGTTCGTTTGAGATAGATGGTGGGCTTTGTGGTGGAAGCTTTGTCGATGCCGTCAGAATTTCATCTTTATATCGATAAAACGTAAAGATTCTCAAGCATCCGTCTAACCAACATGCGATGCCTTTGCTCTGTTCATCCGTGATCAAAGGCCCCCAGAGTGCATCTGGAGGCGTTAAGATCAAAGGCTCTAACTTCTCCACTTGATCATGCTTTCGGTCTTTATACCAATTTCCGATCCGCTCTAACCAAGTGTCTAGTTCATTCATGCAACGTTATCCCACTGTTTAACATAGTGATTATCTGAAACTTGCTTTATCTCATGCTGTATTTCACTGCTTTGTTCACGAATACGATCAGCGTCTATTGAATAGTTTGGCTCATTTTTCACGAGTTCGCCAAATGGTAGGTCTGGATCGGGCACAGCAGAGATCAACAACTTAGTGTAAGGGTGTTGTGGGTTGGTTAAGATCGACTGGGTTGATCCCCACTCAACGATCTGTCCCTTGTACATAACAGCCGTCTCTTCTGCGATGTAGTGTGCTGTTGCGAGATCATGCGTAATGTACAAAAAACCTATCCCTAACTCTTTCTTCATCCTCTGCATTAGGTTCAAAACACCGAGTCGTATTGAAACATCCAACATCGAGGTGGGTTCATCGGCAAGGATAACTTCAGCACCAACTGCAAGTGCTCTTGCTAAGTTAATCCGCTGTCTTTGGCCGCCACTGAGCTCATGAGGGTATTTAGCGAGAGTTTCGATGGGCAACTCCACCAGCGTTAATAACTCTTTGAGACGCTCTGTGAGAGCTTGTTTAGTCGCTACTTGCTTGTGGATCTTAAGCGGTCGCGTTAAGTGGTGCTCAATGGTGTGGGTTGGATTGAGTGAGCCAAATGGGTCTTGAAATATCATTTGCACGCGGCTTCGGTAATCCAAGATATCTTTACGACTTTTTAAGGTAGAAATATCTCTGCCATTGAACAGTATCTCTCCCTCTGTTGGCGGATACACCTTGGTCATCAATCGGGCGCAGGTACTTTTCCCGCAGCCTGATTCACCAACCAGCGCCAATGTTCTACCTGCATGTAAATCAAAGCTCACCCCATGCAGTGCTCTAAAGATCTCTTCTTTGCCAAATCCACCACCAACAGTGAACTCTTTGACGAGGTTTCTTACTTGAAAAATAGGTTGTGACATAGAGCTCTCCTAGCACGCTGTTGCGTGAGCGTGTTCGTGAATATTGGGGAAGGAACTCCATAGCTTTTGGGTGTAGGAGTGCTGAGGGTTATTACGAATCTCATGGGCTTGGTTGACTTCAACTATCTGTCCATGACGCATGATGGCAATGCGATCGCACAGTTGGCTCATTAGTGCGAGGTCGTGAGTGATAAACAATATTGAGAAACCAAACTCTTCTCTGAGTTGATGTATCTGCTGCAGAATTTCGCGTTGTACAACCACATCCAGTGCTGTTGTCGGCTCATCCATGATAATCAGCTTAGGGTTGAGCGCGAGAGCTATCGCAATCACCAAACGTTGACGCATCCCACCACTAAACTGGTGCGGGTACTCGGTTAGACGGTGGCGAGGGATATTGACTAGATCGAGTAACTTTTCGGCGCGATCTTTGGCTTGCTCGTTGTTCATACCCTTGTGGTGGCGCAATACATCGGCAAACTGTTCTTCAATGGTCAGTACAGGGTTAAGCGAGTTCATCGCGCTCTGGAACACCATTGCGATCTCACTCCAGCGTAAGGTGTTCAAGTGGCTGTCCGATAAGCTCAGCAGATCTTGCCCGCCAAACAGTATTTGCCCGCCAGAGATGAAAGCCGGTGGCTTATGCAGGCGATTAATGGCAAATGCGATGGTACTTTTGCCACACCCTGACTCTCCCGCTAAACCAAAAATCTCGCCTTGGCCTATGTTAAAACTTACGGATTTTACGGCATTAAAATCGCCGTCATCGGTAATGTAATCGACACATAGATTCTTCACTTCGAGAAGAGGTGTCTCTGAATTTTCTCTAGACATGATAAACACTCATTTATGATATTGATAACTATTATCATTAACATGTGTTGAATTTAGTGAAAGAGAAGAGCACAAAAAGAATGAAGTGACTCGAATTATTTTTTGGTTATTTCATGAAGTTTCAGCGGGAAATAGGAAATGAGAACGAGGAAAATGAGAGGTGGATCAAACCACATTTCTTATGGGGAATCTTTTAAATGTAATGGCAGAAAATGGCTTTGGCAAAGTTTAAATGAGGCATTTATTAATTAGCTTTGTGAAGCGTCGGAATCATCACATTTCAGTACAGAATTGCTTAACAAGCGAAATAGCATTTGCTACAGATTACCTGTCCATTACATGGTGCTTTTCGGAGGAAAACATGTCCATTAATTCTATCAACCATGATGAAATGACAAATATTGCAAATAAGTGGGATGCTGAAGAAGAAGTATCTTTCAAACCAGAAAAGAAAATGAAGTCTGCTGAAGCTCGTCGTCGTATTGAAGCTCTAAGAGAAATTAGAGAAAGCGGTTTTAGTCTGGAAGAAGCGAGGGAGCTAGGTCTAATTCATTAACAATCCCCATTGCATTTAGAAGGGTGGTGCACCACCACCCTTTGATTTATATACCTTTTTTAAAGAAATCTGTGCTTTTTATAAGTAAACCATGCTCCTTGCCTCTCACCATTTAAATCCATTGTCCTTCCTCTACATTACTTGTTCTCGACTAAAAACATGCCCTTGGCATACTCTTTAACTAAGTTGTTTGACAGTTATATGCAACGCCACTAATTTTAAAGTTAAAGCAAAAATATGTGATGTTGTTGGTAAGGAGAAGGCTATGTCTAATTCTGTGGCTCAAGCCAAAGAAGTGCTGTTCTATGAACCTGAAGATCCAAACGGGTACTTGTCAAATTTTGCTGCTTGTCCTATAAAAGTTGACGATCAAGTTTGGGCAACCAGCGAACACTATTATCAAGCTATGAAGTTCTCCTGCGAAGTACTTCGCAATACTATTCTGCAAGCTAGCACACCTGCTGAAGCATTCTCTTTGAGCCGTGACCACGAAGACCAAGTTCGTGAGGATTGGTATGACATTCGTGTTGAAGTGATGCAGTTCATTGTCACAGAGAAGTTCAGGCAGAACCCACAGTTTGCGTTGTTTCTTACTAATACCGGAGATTCGGTGATCAAAGAACATTCGCACAAAGACCACTTCTGGGGGGATGGTGGCGATGGAACCGGCGAGAACCATTTAGGCAAGATTCTGATGGCAGTACGACAAGAGCTTCGTACTCAGGAGCTGAATTTGATCGTTTCGCATTGAATTAATCGACTCGAGCTCTATGGATACGTTTGTGATCTATCACTAATAAATTAAGGCCGCTCTGTAAGCTTACAGAACGGCCTTTTTATTGTCAGTTTTCTAAGGTTGACCCAAAGTACAAAAACGTGTCGCGAAGTCATTCATGGGCAATTGACTAATCAAGTTAGAGCTAGCCAAGTGCTATAGATAGTTTTGTACAATGTCTTGGAGCTGACCATCGTCTTTCATTTGGTCTAGACGTTGGTTAATAAAGCTTTGCAGCTTAGGATCCATCTCTGGGTCAAATGCCAAATGGATGGGGTAGTTATTGATCACTGAGCCAAACTCTAGCATTTGGTAATCATCAATACTGAGTTTCTGCTCATTTAGGTTGTATTTGATTCGAGATTCCATTTCAACAAAAACGGTATCACCCGGAGTTCGGTTTAATACACGAAAAGCCGCGCTGTAATCTTTCACTCGAATCTCGTTCAGCTTACCTTGTTTGATGTATGGCTCTAGATTCGGATATTCAAACCCCACCAGCAATACCACTGCTTTTCCGTTTAAATCATCGATAGTGTTGAACTCAAATGGCTTCTTACCGCTGCTGAGCAACACGTGTTTTACATTGTAAATCGGATCTTTAGACAGATTAACAGATTGGATATTTCCCCAGCTCGGACTGCCATAGGTGACCCAGTTTGGGTTCTCTCTCGCATCGAGCTTGTCGATCATTCGGTTGAAAGGGTAGGTGTGGTAATCGATCTCGTATTGGCTGTCGTCAAATACGGCTTCAACAATATCCGAAACCATTCCTCTGTGAGATGACCCGTCAGTTTCGATCTGAAAAGGTTGCGCTTGGCTTGCAATAATGTAGTAGTGAACAGGTTCGCTTGAAAAAGCATAACTGCTTGAAAACAAACTGACTATGGATGCAACTATTAGATGTTTTTTCATAACCTTCCCTAGTTATTTGATGAATGACTACTATTATACTAGTTGAGTAATTGTAGTTTGCTAGGATAACAATAATGGTAATTTTTGTATGGTGAATAAAGGAAAACGATATATTGGACTCTCCCGACAGTTGATCGGGGTAATCATCGCAATCAGTACCTTATTCACAGTGATAGTGACAGGTCTAGGTTTGTATGTGGAGTACCAAAGTCGAGTTTCTTTTATCAGTTCTCAGATCGAACAGGTTAAGGATGGTTATCTTTCCGGCTTAACCGCCAGTTTGTGGGTTGAAGACAGAGAGCAACTGTTTGTGCAAGCTGAAGGTATCTCCCGCTTACCCTCGGTCAGTTATCTGTTAATAGAAAGTCCCGATGAAAAAATTTTAGAATTAGGTCAGCAGGCGCCCGGTCAGTCTTATTCTCAATCTTGGGATATGGTGCATCAGATGGGAGGCTCAGAGTTCGAATTGGCGACGCTCACGGTGCAGTCTGATCTGAGTATGATTCTCAACGACTTTGAAGATCGGGTCTTATTATTGCTTGCCTTTGAAGCGGTTAAAATCTTCTTCTTGTCTTTGGTATGTTTAACCATCGTCTATCGTCTAGTAGTAAAGCGCTTAATGACCATGTCTTCTCAGATCAACCATCAACAGGTTGAAGACAACAAGCCGCGATTCTTAACACCGACCGATTCTACATACAGAGATGAGATCTCGACACTAGAGAGTAGCTATAATCAGTCGATTGAACGTATTCGTCAACAATACCAAGAATTGGAAAAAGCCAAAGATACTGCTGAGGTGGCTAACCGTAACAAGAGTGAATTTCTTGCCAACATGAGCCACGAAATCCGCACTCCAATGAACGGGATTATCGGGTTATCGTCTCTGCTTTCTGAAATGGATATGCCGAAAGAGCAAAAAGAGTATGTCGACATGCTCAACACCTCTTCGCTTACTCTACTTGATTTAATCAATGACATTCTCGACTACTCGAAGATTGAAGCGGGTCGTTTAGAGCTTCAGCAAGAGCCGATGAAAATGATGGGTATTGCTGCCGATGTAGAGTCGACCTTCAGAGTTAAAGCCGAGCAAAAAGGGCTCAAATTCCAACTGGCGATTGATCCTAAGATCCCAACCATGGTGATTGGCGATGGCACTCAGCTAAGACAAGTGCTGAATAACCTAGTCGGCAATGCCATCAAATTTACCGAACATGGTCATGTCATGCTCTCACTTCGTTTAGAAGAAGTCATAGAGCCGGAACAA
Organism: Vibrio sp. 10N.261.46.E11; assembly: GCF_041472735.1. Taxonomy (NCBI): domain Bacteria; kingdom Pseudomonadati; phylum Pseudomonadota; class Gammaproteobacteria; order Vibrionales; family Vibrionaceae; genus Vibrio; species Vibrio sp. 10N.261.46.E11. The sequence goes on along the minus strand of NZ_JBFRQW010000002.1, from coordinate 19,277 downwards.
AAGCTCAGAGTGAAATTTGAGGTGACCGATAGTGGTATTGGTATCGCAGAAGACAAGCAACAATCGGTATTCGATAAGTTTCAACAAGCCGACGGCAGCACCACCCGCATCTACGGAGGCTCGGGACTTGGTCTTACGATATGCGATAAGATCGTGACCTTAATGGGCAGCAAGCTTGAACTAACCAGTGTCGTAGGTAAGGGAAGTACATTCTACTTTACCGCTGACTTTGACCCGAGCTTAGACGTTGACGAGAGCAACATCGATTTTAATAAAGTCTCGGTACTTCTGGTTGATGACAGCCAGCTGAACATGCGTATTACCTCAACACAACTTCAATCATTCGGCGTTAAGTCCGAGTGCTGTGAAACCGCCACTCAAGCGTTAGAGCTTGTTTCAGAGTCTGTGGCGAAGTCGTTGCCTTATGATCTGGTGCTGATTGATAAAGTGATGCCGTCTATTGATGGATTCCAATTAGCAAGAAGTTTGATTGAGCGTTTTGACAAAGCTTGTCCGAAGCTAGTGATGATTTCTGCCGACCCACGAAAACAAGATGAAGCACGCGCCAAGCAAGTGGGTTTTGTTGCCTACATTGCTCGCCCTTATCAAGATAATCAGCTTAAATGGACGCTGAGTGAAGTTCTGGCGAGAGCGGCTGATACCTCAACCTTTACCTATCCAAATAGAGGTGAGGTCGCGTTTAAAGACAACGAGCCAGTGCCACTCACCACATCAGCGACCTCTGTTCAAACCAAACAATCCGGTCAACAAGCTCCAATCAAAGAAGAATCAAAACCTGTCGCGGTTGCCAAGGAATTTAGCGGCAAAGTCTTGGTCGTTGAAGATTCTAGAGTGAACCAACAAGTTGCCAAAATGATGCTTAAGAAGTTGGGGTTTGAGGTGGATATTGCAGACAACGGTGAAATTGGTGTCGAGAAATTTAAGGTCAATGACTATGTGATGATTTTCATGGATTGCCAGATGCCAGTTCTTGATGGTTTCGAAGCGACCAAGCAGATCCGAGCGCTCGAAGAAGGAACCTCTAAACACATTCCGATCGTTGCGCTGACGGCCAACGTCGTGCAGCGAGACAAGCACCTGTGCTTCGATGTGGGTATGGATGAATTTTTACCAAAACCCGTCAATCAAGGGAAACTGAGAGAGATCGTTGCCAGTTTCTTGTCGAAAGGAACTGAGTCGAGCAAGGAACATGAGCAGAAAATCGTTTAGGTTCAATTAGCTGATGTCTCGCTAAAGCATATCCAACTCTATAAGAAACTCCGACAGCATCAGTCGGAGTTTCTTTTTTTTGCTAACGAGTACTTGGTTAGCTAATACATCTAGTTATCTAAATATATCAGTTAATTAAATACATATAGCTAAACACGTCGCGTATCAATACTGATTGAATCCATAAGCTGTTGTATTTAAAAAACAAGCATGTGGTGATTGTTATAGCCGTGAAATACAACTGCCACGAAAATACGCTTTAACTGTCACAATCCCGTTATAGCATGCAGCCAACTAGAACTATGGTTTAGTTTTAACCTTAACGAAATTCAACCTGTGAGAGTCTAAGATGTTCAAACCTTTGTATGTATTTGATATGGACGAAACGCTGATCAATGCTGATGCCGCGATGCTCTGGAATGAGTTCTTGGTTGAAAAGGGCATTGCGACAGCACCCAACTTTATCGAAGAAGATAAGCGCTTAATGGGCTTATACTCGGAAGGTAAATTGAACATGGAAGATTACCTAACATTCTCCATGCAACCACTGGCCGATATGCCAACAGAGCAAGTCACCGCATTGGTCGAAGAGTGTGTTGAACAGCATATTTTGCCTAGACAGTTTAAGCAGTCGAAATCTTTGATTGAGCAGCTGGATAATGATGACATCGACATGTTGATCATCTCAGCCAGCGTGACTTTCTTAGTGGAAGCGGTCGGTCGTAAGATGGGTATTGAGAACGCACTCGGTATCGATTTGATTGAAAACCAAGGCCGCTTCACGTCTCAGATCTTAGGTGTGCCAAGCTACCGTGAAGGTAAAGTCACCCGTTTAAAAGAGTGGTTAGACAATCAAGAAATCAACTACTTAGACATTCACTTTTATACGGATTCAATCAACGACTTACCTTTGTGTGAGCATGCTGATTTTGCCTATCTGGTGAATCCGTGTCCGCGTTTAAAAGCACTGGCTGATCAACCTAACTGGTCGATTCTTAACTGGGATTAACGCGAATCTTATATTCGAATTAGCTTCGCTCTAGAACTCATCAAGCCGCTGACTACAGCGGCTTTTTTGCATCATCAGTCTAATGTTCGATTTATTACCTTAGCTGATAAAAGGATAAATGTAACAATTCAATAACATCTTTTGCTCTGCTGTAAATCAAACCACCACCTTTCAATCCCTTGATAGCACTCATTTTCTTGTCTTGATGGTTTGTGTGTAACAAATATTTTACAAGTTGACAGGGTTTCATCGAAATTGCCCATTTTCTTCCACCCATTCCATTATCTCGGCTTGTGGGCCAAATTTAATTAAGGACAAAAAACAATCATTTCACAAAAAACGTAACACAAAACCAATAGGTACAAGGAGAAAGTTCATGGTGGAGTCATACAACCCGCTTGGTACGGATGGATTCGAGTTTGTTGAATACACAGCTGTCGACCACAAGGGAATTGAGCAACTTAAAGCGCTGTTTGTGTCACTTGGTTTTGCTGAGATCGCCAAGCATCGCTCAAAAGAGGCTTGGCTGTATCGACAAGGTGACATCAACTTTATCGTCAATGAACAGCCTCACAGCCAAGCGGAAGCGTTCGCTAAAGTGCATGGGCCATCGGTCTGTGGCATGGCTTTTCGTGTCAACGAAGCAACCGCTGCAATGGAGCAAGCGTTTAAGGGCGGTGGTGAAGAGTACAAGACAGAAATAGGGCCGATGGAACTGAGCATTCCTGCCATTTACGGCATCGGTGAAAGCTTGCTCTATTTTGTGGATCGTTATGGCAAGCAGAGCATCTATGATGTTGACTTCCGATTTTATGACGATGCGGAACAGCGCATGGCGGAAGCCAATGTTGGCTTGTATGAAATCGACCACCTCACGCACAACGTGAAGCAAGGCAATATGGATCTGTGGTCGGGGTTTTATGAGCGCATCGGTAACTTCCGCGAAATTCGCTACTTCGACATTGAAGGTAAGCTGACAGGCCTTGTGAGCCGTGCTATGACTTCACCTTGCGGCAAGATTCGAATCCCAATCAATGAGTCTTCTGACGACAAATCACAAATCGAAGAGTTCATTCGTGAATACAACGGCGAAGGCATCCAACATATCGCGCTGGCAACGGATGATATCTACAAAACCGTCAAAACCCTGCGTGATCGCGGCATGGACTTTATGCCAACCCCAGATACCTACTATGAGAAAGTTGACGATCGTGTGAAAGGACACGGTGAAGACACTGATCTGTTGCGTGACCTACGCGTTCTGATTGATGGCGCACCGACCAAAGACGGCATCTTGCTGCAAATTTTCACGCAGACGGTAATCGGGCCTGTGTTCTTTGAAATCATTCAGCGTAAAGGCAACGAAGGCTTTGGCGAAGGTAACTTCAAGGCGCTGTTTGAATCGATTGAAGAGGACCAGATTCGTCGAGGAGTATTAGACGATGCATAAATGGATCTCGTTTCCTCATCGGGAGGGTGTGTGCTCTAAACAAGCGCATGCCGACTTCCCCGAAGAGGCAATTTATGAGCGAGAGGCGGGCCGAAGTGGATTCTTCGGCCCTGCCGCTCATTTTCACCACCAACATGCCCCAACAGGTTGGTCGGAGTGGGAGGGCGATTTACGCCCTCGCGCTTTTGATTTTACGCTGGTGGAGAAAGCCAGCCAGATAACGCCTTGGGCGGTGCCTCATCTTTTGCACAATGCGGACTGCAAAATTCGTGTGTGGCGCATGGATGAGAAGATGGATTTCTTAGTGCGTAATTCCGATGGTGATGAGCTGCTGTTCATTCATCAAGGCAGCGCCGATCTCTATTGTGACTATGGTCATCTAGCGGTGAGTGAAGGGGATTACGTGATGATCCCGCGCTCGACCAACTGGCGCTTAGAGCCAAGCGAGCCGATGTTTATCTTGATGATTGAGAACACTGACGCGGCTTACTCCTTGCCAGAGAAAGGCATGGTCGGTAATCACGCGGTGTTTGATCCGGCGGTGCTCGACATCCCTTCAATCAATGATCAATTCCGCGCTCAGTATTCAGAAAACCAGACTCAGGTTCAGGTGAAGCGCCACGACAAAGTCAGCGTGATCACCTATCCGTTCAATCCATTGGATGCAATTGGTTGGCATGGCGACTTAGCGGTGGTGAAAGTGAATTGGCGCGATATCAGACCGCTGATGTCACATCGCTACCACTTACCACCTTCTGCGCACACGACGTTTGTTGGCGCAGGCTTTGTAGTGTGCACCTTTGTACCACGCCCGATTGAGAGCGACCCAGGTGCATTGAAAGTGCCGTTCTACCACAACAATGATGACTACGACGAAGTGCTGTTCTATCACGCTGGTGACTTCTTCAGTCGCGACAATATTGAAGCGGGCATGGTGACTTTCCACCCCGCGGGTTTCACGCATGGGCCTCATCCAAAGGCTTTTAAAGCGGGTCAGGCGCATAAGAAGAAGTTTACCGACGAAGTGGCGGTGATGATCGATACTCGCCATGCGCTGCAGTTCTCTGATGAACTCGATAGCGTTGAAAACAAAGAATATGTCTACAGTTGGCAAGACTCTGGTTTGAAAGAAATGGCTGACGATAAGAAATAAGGGACAAGGATGAAATTAGCAACCAAGAAAAATGGCACTCGCGATGGTCTATTGATGGTCGTAAGTAAAGATCTCAAACAGTGCGTGTCTGCCACCGAAATCTTCCACGCGATGCATCTGGCGCCAACCATGCAGGTAGCCTTGGATAACTGGGACAGCGTTGCACCTCAGTTAGAAGAGTTATACACCTCGTTAAATAACGGGCATGTGACGGGCAGTGAAGTGTTTGCCACTCAGTATTGTGAATCGCCATTGCCACGCGCTTATCAATGGGCAGATGGCAGCGCCTATGTAAACCACGTTGAGCTGGTGCGTAAGGCACGTGGTGCTGAAATGCCAGAAAGTTTCTGGGTTGACCCGCTCATGTATCAAGGCGGCTCAGATGCGTTTATCGGCCCTCGTGACAATATTGAATTTGCCAGCGACGAGTGGGGTATCGATTTTGAGGGCGAAGTCGCAGTTGTTACCGGAGATGTGCCAATGGGTGCCAGTGCTAAACAAGCGCATGATTCGATTCGTCTGCTGATGTTGGTGAACGATGTGTCGCTGCGTGGCTTGATTCCGGCAGAGCTCGCAAAGGGTTTTGGCTTCTTCCAATCTAAACCCTCTTCTGCGTTCTCCCCGGTCGCAGTTACACCCGACGAGCTTGGTGAACAGTGGAGAGGCAGTAAGGTGCATCTACCGTTGATATCGACCTACAACGATAAGCCTTTTGGTTGTCCGAATGCGGGCGTCGATATGACTTTCAACTTTGCTGAACTAGTAGTTCATGCTGCGAAAACTCGCCCACTCTCGGCCGGTGCAATCATTGGCTCGGGTACGGTATCGAATAAGCAAGGCACTGACCATGGCACCTCAATTGCCGAGGGCGGTGTGGGTTATTCATGCATTGCCGAAGTTCGCATGATTGAGGCGATTAGAGATGGCAAACCGTCGACTCAATTCATGTCGTTTGGTGACTCGATCAAGCTTGAGATGTTTGATGCGGCGGGTGATTCCATTTTTGGTGCGATAGACCAAAAAGTGAGCCAGTATCGAGCGGTATAATCCACGAAATAGGGTTTCAGTATGAGCGAGAGCATCGTGAACAAGAACATTGTACTTTACGGTTACTGGCGCTCGTCCGCAGCCTATCGAGTGCGTATCGGATTGAACCTAAAGCAACTCAACTATGAGTCGAAGTCGGTGCATTTGGTGTGTAATGGCGGCGAACAGCATGATCCACAATATCGCGAGATCAACGCCAGTGAATTAGTGCCTGTGCTGGTGGATGGCGACGTTCAACTCAATCAGTCTCTGACGATCTTGCAATACTTGGACGAAAGCTATTTGTGTGAGAGCAGCCCAGACTCCTTGTTGATTCCTGAGCAAACACCATTGCGCTATCAAGCGTTGGCGATGGCTCAGGACATTGCGATGGAAATCCACCCTCTGAACAACCTGCGCGTATTGCAGTATTTGGAGCGAGAGTTGTCGTGTGAGCAAGAGGCGAAAATGGATTGGCTTCACTATTGGATGAGTCAAGGCTTCAGTGCACTAGAAGAGAAGTTCGCGAAGCACAGAAAAGCACATGGCGACTCGGTGTATAGCCTCACTGATTCACCATGCATTGTCGATATCTGCTTGGTGCCGCAAGTTTACAACGCGCTGCGCTTTGGCGTTGATATGTCGCCTTATCCGTTGATTAATTCGATAGTCGATGTATGCAATCAGCTACCCGAGTTCATCAAGGCAATGCCAGAGAATCAAGCGGATGCGGATGCACCCTTGTAAACAAACAACAAGTTGAGTCCAAATTAAACCAAGTGGGTTTATATCATCGGGGGAGCATGACCGAGTCGCTATTGCTCGCTGTGCGGCCCTAATTTCATTTTTAGAGTTAACTATTGGATTCGATAGCGCTAGATCGCCTCTGCCTGTGAAAAAAATCCCCTTGAAGTATTAAATGGTTCGATGTGTCCTTAAACGCCATACAATACCAACTTTTTTTTTGTATGATGATCGAGTTATTTGCGTTTTTGGGATATCGTCGAGAGGCGTATAGTGATAGAGATTACACCCGCCTAATTGATAGCTTTAATAAGGTATTGCGATTACAAACATATTTTTAGGTGGGTTCATAAATAGGTTAAAAGATTTCGCTTAGTTTGATGTTTAGATGCAGATTGTACGTAGTATTTGTAACAAGCCTTAATTTTAACATGTAGCCAAATTTTAAGGTTCTTAAGAGCCCAGTGCTTTTATCGACATCGATAGGCTTGTTTGGCAGTCGTTAAAGCTATAAATTTTCATTAGTGCGATACTGACTTAGCTAATTCTCTCTTTTGTGTTTTTTCTCAAAAAAGCATAATGTATTTTTATTGGATTTCTGGCTGTAAGTGGCTAATTTGCTACATAGCAGTATAAAACTAGAAATGTAGAATTTAGTGGGAGCTTTCTTGCCTATTGCTCTGCCTCCCACTAATTATCTTCAATCATTAATGTCAGTGCATCATAGGTAACTAATAGAATTTCCTGCGGTCCTGTAATTACAAACGATCCTGACAGTGGTAACCACTACACGATTTCAACTGACGCTTCAATGCCCTTGGCAATGCGGTCAAGCATTCTACGCAGTTCCTCATAAGACTCATGTGACAGCATGATATGGCCAATAAACTGACTATTATCAACAGGAGAGTCAATGACGTTGTCCCCCTCGGAACAGTAGAACTCAGCACTGTGCAGCAGACCTTGTTCACTGCCAGTATTCACACTCATCAGGTCGGGCAGTTTAACTACTCTCCCCGATTTTTGACCTTTGAGCATTCTTATTCCGCTGTATCTGATAACGGTTGGCTGTAGGTTGTGTTCTTTTCCTGATTTCGCCCAGTCAAGCCAATAAAGCCATGGGTTGAAATTTTTGAATGAGATATTCGCCAGATCCCAAATCCGCATACCCGCCGGACGCATGTTTGGCTCGACCGCACAGGTCGTATCATCACTTCGAAGAAAGACTTCGTTGTGCCAGCAGCCGTAATTGGGGGCAGTAACTGATTTAATGCGAAGTCCTGCGGCAGTTAGGCGAGCCTTGTGCAAGGCAGACAGTTTAGCGGGGACGATTTGTTGATACTCGGCACTAAAATCACCGCCTACCGTAAACTTCTCCGTTAACCAACATACGTTGGCCACCGAGTCAAAACTATATTCTCTGGCGTCATCGATGAGCGCTTCAACAATTACCCCATCTTCTACGTAGGGTTTAACTAGGTTCCAGGCATTGTCACTATCTTGCTCACTATGGATCGCTATGCAACCACGAGAGTTACCTTCCTGGGCAGGTTTAATGAATGCTTTACCCCCTAACTCATCGACTAACTGCTTAAGCTCGGGAACGCTACAAACCTGCCTATACGGGATTGACTGATAGCCCAAGGGTGTATTTGGCGTGTCATTATCACGCTCTCGGAACAGCCGCTTATCGAGTCCGATCTCGGCCTCGCTTGGTGTTGGGCCATTCAGTTGATAGTATTGAGCAAGTTCAGCCCCGAGTAACAGCCCTTTTTCCGAAAACGGTAACACGCCTACTGGTTTCAATGTCAGTCGCTCAATGACGTTTTGCACGTTGGCCAAAGAGACCGAAATGGCCTGCTCATTAAGTGAGGTGATAATGGTGTGGAGCGATGCGCTATCATCATGCTTGGAGACGATATCGTTCACCAATATCAGCTCAGCATGATGATGTTGCCGGCACAAACGACGCAGCTTGCGGACATCATAAATACGTGTGTTGTTGTAACCCACAACGATGAAACAAGGGGTTAGTTGGTTTTGATGGTGACTCATGCGGCTGCCTCATTTCTCTCGCAGAATTTGAAAAGTGTATCTAATGTGTTCGTCATCTGTTCCACACTTCCCACTGTTACACCTGTTAATAGATTCGCCTCTTCCGCGTAGCTATTTTGGTGCGCAAAACTGACGTAGTTTGGGGTGTACGTATAGCTGTGCAGATGAGGCTCAGCGTGTTTAAGCGCAGCTTCAACCTTCCTTTTTTGAGGTGTAATGGTCGGCGTATAAACAAACCAGCCATAAAAGGGAGCTTTGTCCGTCAATACATCATATGTAATAGTTTGCCCGAGCGCTAAACAGAGATCGACATGGTATAAGTTCACACCGGTTCGCAACGCGAACGTCTGCGCCACCCCGGCGCCACCAACCCGACTTGCTACCTCCAAAAAGTGATAGTGACCAGCTTCGACCTCAATTAGCTCAAGGTGGAAGCTTCCATTGCTTCCTCCAAGGGCATCCAATATGTTCTGAGTTAGCGTGAGCAGGGTTTCGGTCAATGGTTGTTGGATTGAGCCAAGGGGGGCTCCTTCGGCATGCTCCAAACAGTTGCCCAGGTAAAGGCTTGGGACACAGCCTTGCACTTCCCCTTGGTAACGCCAGCCATCGATGTGCCATATATTTCCAGTCGTAAAGCGCTCAACCAAGTAGGAGCTAGGAGCGGTTAACTGAGCTATAGCTTGCTGTATTTCCGATATATGGCCTACAACGATACCATTGCTTGCCGCTTCGCTATGCGGCTTCAATACAAATAGGCCTGTCAAACCCTCGCGCTCGGAGAACTCGGACACTGTAAAAAAATCAGGTTGAACAATACCGGCCTGATCTGCTAGCTCTCTCATCATCAACTTGTTGCGATATGGCATCACATCCTTTGTGTGCTCGCCACAAATCCCAAAGCGTTCTCTCAAGCGAGCCCCGACTATGAGATCGAACTCAGACCGTGCGATAAGAACGTCCGATGAGCGTAAAAGGTGCTCGTATTGTTCCACAAGTAGCGCTTCATCGAAATGGTTTCCGGGTATGACGATGCAGCGTGCATAGGGTGGAAGTGATGCATCAGCCTTACTCAGACAAAGGTATATGACCTCGTGCTCTCGATGACACAGTACCTGTTCATATTGTAACTTTTTGTTGCTTATTCTATGCAAAACAATGATTTTCACGCTCATACTCCAAATCCAAATTCTCTGTAGACTGCTTTACGAGTGTTTTAAGCTCCCAGTTTGTTAAATGTGAGACGTCATGCCATAGTGCCTGACCTAAAAAGATTTCGCGCTCGGTATGGGGTAACTGACTCCCCTTAGCCACCGAAAGCCGGGTCTCTGAGGGGGGGAAATGGTTGCTGTTGAAACCTATGGTTTCGACTGTCTTCCCCGCGTCGCCAAAATACACTCGGAAAAAGGTTCGCTCAGACCCGATACTTTTATGTGTAATGGGCAGGCCCAGCAACTGTTCAATCCAGGCTTGCAATAGGTTGACGCCGGAGAGTAACGTCGTTGATGGCACGATGTACGCCCCGCCAATCCGAGGATTAATTTCGATGATTTCCCAATGGCCGGCTTTATCGCACTTGGCTTCAATGTGATAAGCCCCTGCATCGAGTTTCAAAGCGCTGATGCATGACGAGACGAATTGCTCACCGAGCTCTTTCTGCTCTTGTGACAAAGATATTGGCGGAGAAACACAGGCCCCTTCCTGAACATAATTCTGAGCATGAGTCACACAGACTTTTTCGTGAACTGCGAGCACCTGGTGTTCCCCGTGTGCAACGAGCACTTCAAAACTGCACTCCGTCCCGTCGATGTATTCTTCCAACATGAAGTTCGGCTGTGGCGAAAAGACGCCTGCATAGTTTTGATCAGAGTAAGCAGTTGCCCACAGCGCTTTGAGCTGTTTCCACCCAGTCAAAGAGGTGGCTCTAAAGGTTCCCATCGATGCTAACCCCGTAACAGGTTTGACGAACCAACGTTTTTTATCACTGAGCGTTTCCGCAATGTCTTGCGTCAGCAGCATAGCATTAACGTTCGACAAACCACGCAGTTGCAGTGTTTGTCGCAACGTAAACTTATCGCGCATTAGGTCGACTTGTTCTGAACTGATATCAGGAGCCCCAAGCCACTTATTGATGTCACTCATCAAAGTTCGATACCCATCCCAAACGCTGATACATGCAGCAATATCAACGTCGCTTGGAAGCGTAGCGATAAACGTTGTGACGTCTTTCAGATTCAGTGATGGGGCTGAGGCAACTGCGTATCCATCAACTGCAAGGGACCAGCTAGCTTCAACATCTCGGCTTGGCTTAGATGATACAACATAGCATTTTAATCCCAAAGAATGCGCATACGAACAAATCGGTTCAACCATCGACAGCATTTGATGTGCTAAAACTACTATTCCCTGATACATACTTGTCTCTCCCTACTTACGCCGCTTTTGCGGTGTCAGTGTACTTGTCGTAAAGGTCAACGAAGAACAATTTCAGGATCTCCTGAATCTCGGATAAGTATTGTTTTAGCATCACAACATCGTCATGGCTAGTGAGCAGTAGAGCTAGGATATCGAACATCTCCTGAGAATGGTCCTCGACAAGGTCCGTGTTCAGGTGAGACTGCTGACCTAATGTCATGTCATCACCCATAGACTTCTTCAAAGACTCGACTTGTTTTGGTGTAAGCTTTTGCGTGGTGTATTCCACTAGGTATGAGTATGCGACGACGCCAATCACGTTTTCATGATTGGCAACTTGGTATAAAAAGCCCGTTAGCATACGAGTGTAAAAGCTTGGCTCGGTCGCAAACAGCTGTTCTTCGGTAATACCTGCCGCTTTCGCATCCTGCATGTACAGCAAGTCATGCAACATCTCTTCACCCTCATACTCAGCGTACAACTGGGCTGCTTCCGCATTGACCTGAGCCATTTTATGTAGTGCATAAGTTTGTACCGTTCTCATTGAGCGAATGCGCCAACAATGTTCGATCAACGTCTGACGATAGTAGTCCATATTGATGTTATCTTCTTCCAAGTGCTTAGCGTATGGCACTGTATCTCGCCACTCGACAATCTTCCCATCTAGAAAAACGTCAATGTCTTTCTTAATTTCTACCAGTTGCTCTGCTGAGAAAAAAGGGGTCTTACGCTCCATTGCGCCTGGTTGTAGTCGATTCATATCATTACTTCTCCATGTGTATTTATTTACAAGTTTCTATTGTTAGATCGTTATGTGCTTTAAACTGGCACGCTAAACGGATCTGAGGGTCATCAATTGATAACATTTCCTTTAACTTGGTCTCTCGCTCGGTTTCAGGCGTAACAGCACTTAGGTCGCTTACTCGCACCTTGCACATTCCGCACTTCCCTTGCCTGCATGCCAGCTTAAACATTGTTTCGTAGTGCAACGGCGAAAAAGTCTGCTCCAACTCCACAGCCTGGTGTTCGTCAACGGTCACTTTTGGCATTTAGTCTCCTTTAATGTATTTCTGCGATGTATCAGTAGAGCCCATGTGCAAAGCATGAGCACGCCACTACCTGCAATAATTAACGCATTAAATTGCACTGGGAATGCGCGCATACAAAGCACCGCATAGCCCGCGCCGAAACCGACAAACAGTTCTTTCAGCAACAACCCATCCGCTTGTTTTGCCGCATGGTCAATAAACGATAAGGCACATTCAGACAGAGAAAGCACTGCGACCCATATCAATGCGCCCCACAATGTATGCACTTCGAACCAGTGGGGGACGGCCAAGGTCAACATCCCCACGAATAGCAGTGTCATGTAGGATAGCGTGTTAGAAACTGGTAGCCATTTAATGAGACTAGTAACCGGTAACTGGAAAACCGTTAGCAGAAGTCCATTTGCAATGATCAAAGCCCCGTACCAGCGCGGTAATTCACCTAATGCGTTGATTAGGTATTGAGGTAAAATTGAGAAGACAGCAAACAGTTTTATTCCTGTGATCAACCCGGCCAGCACCCAAATAGGCTTTTGTTCGATACGAAAAAGCCCTTGTAACCGCTTATCGCTAGATGAAGCGCGATCGACCTCTAAGCCCCATGCCGCAGGTAAGATAGAGAGCAGCAAGATCACCATACTCACGTAAAATGCACTTTGGTGTTCAAAGTTCAGTATCAACAGCGCGCCTGCAACTAAACTGCCAACATTAAGCATGATTTTGTTTAAGCTGGCGCCCTCTTCGGTCACTGCAGCTTGTGTTTTTGTTAGATAACCAAGAATCGAGATACCAATGGAGAAGCTGATGATCCCCAACCACTCTACGTAGATGTGCTCAGCCGACCACAACACGACAATTCCTGTCATCGACAAAAACACGCAAACTGTTAGCGTTTGTCTCTGGAACCAAAACAATAAGACAGGAACGAGAACTAATAAGGCCCGATAACCTACGGCCAACAGCACATTTGAAGAGGGCGATAGCCAGACATTGGCTTGCCCGAGAAGGGCAAATAACGCTATCGCACTCGCAAATCTAATAGACAGTAGGCGAAATAAACCCTGTTGAGCATTGAGTTGAATAATAGAATCTAATCGATTGATAGTAATCACCTTAATTGCGGTATTGCATTGGTATTTACTCTATTTCGTTAGAAAAAAACTGTACATGTACAGTATGATACTATTTGCAATTTACTGTACTGGTTAAATAAACGATACAGTCTTATTAAGGAGTTAAGATGCTGGAAGCTGTAGGTAAAAAAAGAAGTGTAAGTGACGAGTTGCAAGGCTCTAAAGTGACCGTGATTGTAGACTTGATAAAACAAGGAATAGAGAAACGCCATTACCTACCAGGAAGTAAACTTCCTTCGATTCGTAAAATTGCTAGCCTCTCATCTTTTAGTAATTTTACTGTAGTAGAAGCTTTAGAAATGCTCAAAGCTGAAAGTTACATCACCTCAAAACCGGGGAAAGGTTTTTTTGTTTGTGAGTCATACGGGCAACATGATTTGAATGTCGCTCCTCCCGTACAATATAGCGATGATATTAAACAAATATTACTGCATGAATTGGTGACATCGACAGAGGAGTTTAAACCTGGATGCGGATTTTTACCGGAAAGCTGGCTTCCAGGAGAAGAAGTGCGTCAAGCGTTCCGCGCGGCATTTCGGCAAGACAATTTAAATCTATCAAGCTACGGAAGTGTCTACGGCAGTAATCTACTTCGAGGTCAAATTCGTCAAAGAAGCATCAACCAAGGTTCTTTGATCAAAGATAATCAAATTATCACATGTAATAGCACACTCAATGCCATCGACCTACTCATGCGCCACTTACTTATCCCTGGTGACAAAGTCATTATCGATTGCCCGTCATATTTTAACTTAAAGGCATTGGCGTCTTACCATAAGGTCGAGGTTGTTGAATTTCCTCGTCGAGGCGATAGTGTGAACTTAGAGACATTTCGCGAGCTTGTGGATCTACATAAACCTAAGATTTACCTGACCAGTTCCGTGGCTCATAACCCGACAGGCCATAGCTTCTCAAAGGAGGCGTTATACCCTCTATTTTCTATTCTGGAAGAGCACAACGTGCATCTCGTCGAAGATGGCTTATACGATGAACTGGTTGATGGCAAACACTATCGAATGAGCGCGTTTTTTGGTTTTGATAACGCAAGCTACATTAGTGGATTTTCAAAGTTGCTTACTGCTAATACGCGGACATCTTACATCATCAGCAACCAAAAACTGATTGAAGAAATTGCTACAATAAAACGTCAAACAGGTGGGCTTACCTCGGATACAACCGAGACTGCAATCTACCGAATTTTGCAAACCGGTGCATTCGATAGACATCTACGGCGCTTACGAAGTAAATTGGCTATGTGCAAAGGCCAGGCTTTACAATGGCTGCAAGCACAAGGGTTTGAACCGAAAGTAAAGAATTCTTCCGGCCTCTTCCTTTGGGTAAAGAGCCCGGTAAACCCTGAATTATTTGCAGAAATGGCTTTGGAGAAAGGCATTATCCTAGCCCCGGGCTCGATGTTCAGTGAACATCCTGAAGATCAGCAATGCATGAGGTTCAATATTCCTCATACCGCCAGCCAAGAGATTCAGAATGCGTTGAGTTTAATTCTGACGGATATACAAAACAACTCGTTAAATCAATACGGCTTAGTCACACGTTAAAAGTGGTATTAGTCCATACGAAAGCGCCTCCACTTATCGGGGCGTAGATTGGTACAACACAGGCAATTGGCGTTGTTGATCAAATCAGCTTGAAGATCAACGACGCCATATATGACTAGCCGTTAGCTTCTAACAGGCATACCTAGTCCTATGACTTTGTTCATTGCTTTGACATTTGCCAGTGCCTCACCAACTTGAGCGTTATAACATCTCAAGCTTAATTTACCGCTTGTTAGTACTTTATAACGGGACATTGCCGTCTCAGATATTGAGCGATAGTGATAACCTGATTCGGCTTTCCAATCCGCTATAGGCCCATTTTTCAGAGCTGTTACTGCTTCGTTTCAGGGATGGTCGTCTTCCCAAAGTGCTGAATTTTTTCGAGGTGCTATCAACGACGTACAGCCTTTATTTCTCCGAGTCTCGTGGCAATTTTTTGTGTTATATGCTCCATCGGCAGATACGGAAGTGACCTTTCTTCGTAGTGGGTTAAGCAACGTCGGTAGCACTTCACTATCGCCTACATTTACAAGGTTGACTTCCGCACTAATAGCTTCGTGAGTATCCACATCTACAGCTAAATGCAGTTTGCGCCATGTTCTGCGTTTTTCTACACCATGCTTTTTCACTTTCCATTCACCCTCACCAAAGACTTTGAGGCCAGTCGAATCAATGGCTATATGGCGAATAGCACCTTTGGACTTATTGCGATATTTGACCTGAACTGTCTTCGAGCGTTTGCTGATACAGGTGTAGTCAGTGGAACATCCAATAGCTCAAAGATAGAATCAATAAAGCCTTGAAGAGCACGTAATGGCAGAGAGAAGGTCCCCTTAATTATCAACGCAGTTTCAATTGCGGTATCAGAATACTGGAAACCTTTACCACGCTTACCATGATGGGTTGTACATCGCCATGCATCTATGGCTGAATCATCTATCCAGAATGTAACCGAGCCACGCTTGCACAGAGCCTTATTGTATTCCGCCCAGTTAGTTATCTTCTTTTCCGCTTTACCCATGTCACCACCGTTCTAACCACCATAAAGGATCAGATCACAGGACTTGGAAAAGGTTTAACTGATTTAAGCAACAGCGCCCAGTCAATTCACACGCTCCTTCCTCATCACTTCCTTTCATAAATTAACAAGCTATATGGCGTGACAGTTTGATTGTCGATGCTTGTAACCAGTTACCCGCTTTTATCGAGGCAATGCCAGAGAAACAGGCTGATGCGGATTCACCGATGTGAACGTATTGAATTGTTTTTTATGAACTGGAAACGTTATTTGGATTAAGTCTCGTTATAATTATTATTTGGTATATTTAAAGATATTATGTATTCATTCTTTTCAGGTTTAATTTCCAATTTTATGAATATTTATCTCATCTAGCATTAAATGGTCCTAATAAAATAAGCCTCATTATAATTAAATAAGAGGCTTGTAATATAATTTATATTAGTAGTATCTATCACTCGATAAGATTAGTAATAAACAATACCTTCACCTTTCGTTATCAGAGTGCCAGCTTCATTGGTGATTATTTTATCTAAATCAAATAATGAACCAATCGCCGCATTACCCAATCCAGCTTCAACGAACTTACAAACGGCATCAATTTTTGGCCCCATAGAACCAGCAGGGAATGAAAACTCTGCTAAACCAGCAGGCGTTGCTTGCTTCATTTCTGCTTGGTCTTCTTTACCATAGTTACGGAAAATCGAACCATCGGTTAAGATAATAAATAAGTCGGCATGGATTTTTTCAGCGAGTAGTTCAGCCGTAAGATCTTTGTCAATGACGCA
Source organism: Vibrio sp. 10N.261.46.E11 (assembly GCF_041472735.1). Classification (NCBI taxonomy): domain Bacteria; kingdom Pseudomonadati; phylum Pseudomonadota; class Gammaproteobacteria; order Vibrionales; family Vibrionaceae; genus Vibrio; species Vibrio sp. 10N.261.46.E11. The sequence continues at coordinate 2,654 of NZ_JBFRQW010000002.1, read as the reverse complement.
CTCTACGCCAGTACTCTTACCTTGCTCAATACTCACGGGAACACCGCCGCCGCCACAAGCGATAACAAGGTTTTCAGTATCTAGAAGAGTTTCAATTTGCTGGATTTCAACAATGCTTTTTGGCATAGGAGAAGGCACAACGCGACGGTAGTACTCGCCATCAGCTTTAAACTGCATTGTGCTTTGAGCCATTAACTCTTTAGCTCGTTGCTCTGTATATACAGGGCCAACAAATTTGGTCGGGTTAGCAAACGCAGGGTCTTTTTTGCATACTTCAGTTTGCGTGACTAGCGTAGCTACGTCTAATTCAGGGTCAATGTTTCTGAGCTCTTGTTGTAACATGTAGCCCACCATGCCACAGGTTTGAGAGCCGAGTACATCCATTGGGTATGGGGTCGTCTCTGGTGAGTATTCGCTATAAGCTGCGTTTTGCTCCATCAACAAACCCACTTGTGGGCCATTACCATGAACGATAACAATCTCATGCTCGCGTGCTATCGCAGCAATACTCGCCGCTGATTTGATTATATTTTCACGTTGGTTCTCAGCCGTTAATGCTTGGCCTCTTGCTAAAAGAGCGTTACCGCCTAAAGCTAATACTATGCGCATGATAATGTCTCCGATCATTTAATAATGATTTTATTTATTTTACGTAGGGATTAACCGCTTGTTTATAATTAAATTCAAGCTTATTAATAACAATGACTGGTTGTTAATTGCTCATAAGTAATTAACATGCCGAGATAGTATGAGAAAATAAAGTTTATAAATGTGATAGCTATCAAATTATCATTTGACTAGAAATGGAGGTGTGGATTTGTACAAAATTAAATTTCGATTAAATATCCGCAAGCTTGTGTGTAATCTAGCGGTGGCGTCTTTTTTGGTATAAATGATTCGTCTTTAGTGAATATTATCTCTGGCTATAAAATGGTCATTTCTATATTTTTGTTTTAAATATGACGGTCAGATCGCATTAAGAGCTTTAGAAAAGGTATGAAACCAAACAGGCAAGATGGTTCGTTAGTTTAAATAGTGGCTTCGATTTGGTTTAAATCGGGGAGGGTTACAATAGCTCGCCACGTTTTAGGTGGTCAGGAGTCATAAATAGCGCTACATCCATGAACCCTGATGTGTCGCTTGGGAAGTTGTCAAATTCGCTGGCTGTTCGCAAAACCGTTTACGGGGTACTAACCGAAAGGGGGATTTTGAACCAGAAAATACTAAGGGTTAAAAATCAGATGTTAACCCTTAGTATTTGGAAAATTGTTTGCCAGAACATTTCTCAAATGTAGTCGTTATTGAATTACTACAGGTATGGAAAGTTGTTTAATCATTGGGGACGTATTGGCAATGACAATTGTTAAATTTGGGGTCACATTTACATATACGCAGGAACAGCAAATAAAATTACAGGCTCTGAATACCTAGTTTTGAGCTAGAAACGTAGATCTCCCCAATGCCTTCAGCGGCCAACTGGTCTATTAAGACTCTACAAACTGAAGACCCATTACCCAATCAGACACTTTTACAAAGTTCAAAGTATCTACGTTATGTTTCTTGAATGCTTTCACTACTTTCTCGTGAACAATAATATGGGGGTAACTGCTGAATTTAGGCATAAAGACCAAACGCTCTTTCTCTGGAATCGCTTCTAACTTTTCATCACTCAAACAGTATTGTTGAATTTTCTGCCCCTCTCTATTGGGGTTTCTTTTCCTAATGGCACACCTTTCCATATCCAACACATCCATTTTTTCAAATACGTTAAACACCCAGTAGTGGTCATGACTGTTACCGTTATCATCTACAATCACACCGGGGTAAACCTGACAACATGCATTGTCTATATGGCCAAGAGATTGCTTAATTTCATCAGAAAATACGGGGTAGGTTGAGTCTAAGTGTGCCTGTTTAATTGGCCTAGAAACCCCTCGCGCTAGGTCTGTATCGCGGTAGCCGTTTTCAAAAAACATTGGCTCACCACCACTTAGCTTGGTGTATTCGTAATCCCTCATTGCAGAATGTTTTTGAGGCTTTAGATATAGAGTGTTTTCATCATAATTTTCGAAAACAATATAGTATTGGTCGTTGTATTGGCTCATTGTCCTACCTTAGGTATCCATCTGGTGCTTTGGTAAGTGATTGTTTTGATTTCCCCAATGCCTTCAGCGGCCAACTGGTCTATTAAGATTCTACGAACTGGAGACCCATTACCCAGTCAGACACTTTTACGAAGTTAAGCGTATCCACGTCGTGTTTTTTGAATGCCTTGACTACTTTTTCATGAGCCATTACATGCGGATAATCTGTGTATTTAGGCATAAACACCAAACGCTCTTTTTCTGGCATCGCTGACAACTTTTCGTCATCTAAGTAGTATTGAGATATTGGATGTTCCTCGTCTTCAGGATCAAAATCATCAATATGGCACTTCTCTAGATCCAATGTATCCATTTCTTCAAAAATGTTAAAAACCCAGTAGTTATCATGATACTTGTCGCTGTCATCAATTATCACTGCAGGATAAAGTTGGCAGAAATCATTACTTATATCCCCTAGCGTAATCTTTACTTCATCGGATATCACAGGGTAAGCAATGCTCATATGTGCTTGCTTGATAGGCCGTGCAATGCACGGTGAGATCGTGAACG